>NZ_JBZXYT010000036.1:0-35196 GCF_059391765.1 Brachybacterium sp. SYSU DS0246
GACACCTTCGCCAACACCGGCTGGCAGAACACCTGGACGGTCTTCTACTGGGCCTGGACCATCACCTGGTCGCCGTTCGTGGGCATCTTCATCGCCCGCATCTCCAAGGGCCGCACCATCCGCCAATTCGTCTCCGGCGTGCTCGCCGTGCCCTCCGCCTTCTCGGTCGTCTGGTTCGGCATCTTCGGCTTCTCCTCGTTCAACATCGAGCTCAACGGTGACGGCGGCCTGGTCGAGACCGTGGTGGACAACGGCGACGTGCCCGGCGCGCTGTTCTCCTTCCTCAGCCACTACCCGCTGGCGACCTTCGTCTCCGCCGTCGCCATCGTGCTGGTGATCGTCTTCTTCGTGACCTCGGTGGACTCCGCCGCACTGATCACCGACTCGATGGCCAACGGCCACGAGGACTACAACCCGCTCGGCCAGCGCATCTTCTGGGGCGTGGCGATCGGCCTGGTCACCGCGACGCTGCTGGTCTTCTCCGGCACCGGGGGCCTCGAGGCCCTGCAGTCCACGATCATCCTCGTCGGCCTGCCGTTCTTCGTCATGGGCTACTTCCAGATGTACGCCCTGTACCGAGCGCTGCAGGAGGACGCCGGCGAGCTGCCGCGGATGCGCACCCGCGAATGGAAGCAGGTGCTGCCGCCGGAGGAGTACGAGCGTCGCGAGGACGACGACGACTACGACACCGACGAGATGGTGGTCGAGCCCGAGGCGATGGGCGAGGCCCCGGTCATGCGCGATCCCTACGAGGAGGACGGCAACGGCGAGGACGTCGAGCCGGTCGACGGCCCCGCCACCCTGCCGGCCCGCACCGGCAGCGGCCGGGCCGAGCTGCCCGAGCACGGCCGGCCCGAGGGTCGCTGAGCCCATAACACTGTTCGCCCCCGCCCTGGTTCGAGACCGGAGCGGGGGCGAACGTGTGCTCGGGGAGGGATCAGCGCTCCGTGGCCGGGGCCTTCCTCTCGGCGCTGCGGCGGTGGTAGACCGCCAGCAGCGCGCCCGAGAGGTTGTGCCAGATCGAGAACACCGCGCCGGGCAGGGCCGCAGCCGGGCTGAAGGCGCTCGCGGCGAGCGTCGCGGCCAGCCCGGAGTTCTGCATCCCCACCTCGATGGAGGTGGTCCGCGCGGCGCGCTCTCCCTGCTTCAGGGCGCGGGCCAGCCAGTACCCGGCGAGGTAGCCGACGGCGTTGTGCAGCACGACGGCCAGCAGCACCAGCGCGCCCGCGGAGACGATGGTCTCCGTGCTGCCGCTGACCACGGCGAGGACGACGACGGAGATGCCGGCGACGCTCACCCACGGCAGCACCGGCAGCACACGGTCCACCAGGCGGCTCAGCAGCAGCCGGATCACGACGCCGGCGACGACAGGTATCAGCACGATCTGGACGATGGACAGCGCCATGTCTCCCGCGGCGACCGGCAGGTACGAGCCGGCCAGCCACAGCGTCAGCAGTGGGGTGAAGACCGGCGCGAGCAGCGTGGAGATCGAGGTCATCGTGACCGACAGGGCGGTGTCCGCCTTGGAGAGGTAGGCGATGACGTTCGAGCTGGTCCCGCCCGGTGCGCAGCCGACCAGGATGACGCCGACGGCGAGCTCGGGCGGCAGCTGCAGCAGCAGCGCGATCCCCAGCCCCACCAGCGGCATGATCACGAACTGGGCGAGGATGCCGATCAGGATGGGCAGCGGCCGCCGGGCGACCAGCGTGAAATCGGGGATCGTGAGGGTCAGCCCCATCGCGAACATGATGATGCCCAGGAACAGGCTGATCAGCGGCGCGATCGCCTGACCCACGGCGGGCACGAAGAAGGCGAACAGCGCGGCGAGGACGACGAGGGCGGGGAAGACGGTGACCGCGAGACGTGCGGAGCGGTCCTCGGAGGTGCGGGCGGCGTCCGCGGGGGGAGAGTTCGGGATCTTGGTACTCATGCGAGGCAATGTACCGCCCAGTGAGACGTCATCCTGAGATGTGGACGTCAGATGGTCGCGTGCCCCCGGCGGAGGCCCGGCTCAGGTCCGCTGCCGCGCCGGCACCGGCCAGGCGTGCACCGGCTCCCCGGTCTCCACGGCCTTTCGGTACAGGCGCGTCATCTCCGAGAGCGCCTCGGGGCGGCTCGCTCCGCGCACCTCGAGCGAGGTGACGGTGTCGATCTGCCAGCGGGCGCCGTTGCGGCCGGTGCGGGCGCGCGCGGCGAGCAGCTCGCCGTAGTGGTCGACCACGTCCCCGTCGGCCCCGAGGTCCCGCAGCCCGTCCATGGCCTGGGGGATCAGGTGCTCCTGCAGCAGATCGGCGACCCGGACCCGGCCCACCTTGGGCCAGCGCACGCGCGCCTCCAGACCCCAGCGGGCGCACTGCTGGAAGGTCTCGTCGGCCTGCTCGAAGCTCATCCGCGACCACAGCGGCCGGCGCTCGTGGACGAGAGCGTGCATGAGCCCGTAGAAGAAGGCGGCATTGGCGGCCATGTCCGCGGCCGTCGGCCCCGCCGGCAGGATGCGGTTCTCCAGCCGCAGGTGGGGGACGTCCGTGCCGGGGTCGTAGATGGGGCGGTTCCAGCGCCACACCGTGCTGTTGTGCAGCATCAGCTCGTGCAGGCGCGGCGAGGAGCCCTCGGTCAGCAGCGGTTCGTCGGCCATGTCGCGCGATTCCGGGATCAGCGCCGGGAACAATCGCACGTTCTCCTCGAACAGGTCGAACATCGAGGTGATCCAGCGCTCGCCGAACCACACGCGCGGGCGCACGCCCTGGTCCGCGTACTCCGGCGGGCGCGTGTCCATCGACTGCATGAACACCGGGATTCTGGTCTCGTGCCACAGCCGCTTGCCCATCAGGAACGGGGAGTTCGCCGCCAGCGCCACCTGCGGGCCGGCCACGGCCTGGGCCGCGTTCCAGGCGTCGGCGAAATCCTCCGGCGGGATCTGCAGGTGCAGCTGCAGGGAGGTGCACGCCGCCTCGGGGCCGACGGAGTCGAAGGTGGCGTCCAGCCCCTTGCCCTCGCCCTCGATGCGCAGCTGGATCTCCTCGCCGCGCGCCTCCATGACGCTCGCCTCGAGCACCTCGTACCGGGCCCCGGGGGCGCGCCAGGAGTCGTCGGCGAACAGATCCTCGGTGATCGTGGGCAGGTGCCCGATCGGCACGATGCGCGCGCCGTGGGCGGTCGCGGTGCGGTCCGCGCGCTCGATGCGGGCGGACAGCGCCTCTTCGAGCTCGCGCAGGCCCGGGCCGCCGGGGTGGGTGACGGGCAGGTTCGTCTCGACGTTGAACCGGCCCACCTCGTGGACGAAGTCCTCGTCGCCGAGCTCCTCGAGCACGGTGTCCGCGAGCAGCGCGGGGCTGAAGTCCTCGGCGTCGGCGAGGTTCATCTCGAGCTCGACGCCGACGGTGCCCTCGTCGATGAACTCCGCCGAGTCCAGGAAGGACTCGAAGACGTCGAGGTTGCGGCGCAGGACGCGCCGGTAGAAGGTGCGCTGACTGCGCGTGAACTCGGTCGAGCCGACTTCGCGTCCCATGGTGACCTCCCGGCCGGGGTGGATGCTGCGGCTCATCCAAGCATGGCCGTCTGCGCGGTGCGCGGTCGCCGCCGCGGATCGAGACCGAGCGGTCAGCGGGGTTGCGACGGACGGGCCTGGGCGAACGCCGGGGGCCGGAATCCTGTGCTTGCGGTGGAGACGGAGCCGCCGGATAGTGGTCGTCGTCACAGTCCCCGTGGCGGGCGCTGAAGGAGGGACTCCCATGGCCGGCACGATCTCCACCCCGGGGAGGCTGTTCGGGGAGGTCTCGCTGCACCTGGAGGACACCGGGGATCATGGCAGGCCCGTGGTGCTGCTGCACGGCTGGCCGCTGTCCTCGGCGTCCTGGGTCCGTCAGGTGCCCATCCTGCGGCGGGCCGGCTACCGCGTGATCGCCTACGACCGCCGCGGGTCAGGGCGCAGCAGCAAGCCGGCCACCGGCTACGGGTACGACACGCTCGCCGACGACCTGGCGGCGGTCCTGGAAGAGCTCGACCTGCGCGAGGTCAGCCTGGTGGGGTTCTCCATGGGCGGGGGAGAGGTGGTCCGCTACATCCGCCGGCACGGCGAGGACCGCCTGCGCAGCATCGTGCTGGCCTCCGCGGTGACGCCGATGATGCTGCGCACCCCCGGCAATCCCGACGGGCCGCTGCCCCCGGCGCAGGCCGCCGGGATGGCCAAGGACCTCGCGCTGGACCCGCCCGGCTTCTACGACTCGTTCCTGCGCGAGGTCTTCTCCACGGCCGACGGGCTCCAGGTCACCGAGCAGCAGCTGGCCGATGCGCTGGCGATGTGCCATCAGGCGACCCGGCCGGCCGCGCTGGCGACCATGGACGCCTTCGGGCGCACCGACTTCCGCAAGGACCTCGAGCAGATCACCGTGCCCACCCTCATCCTGCACGGGGACGGCGACCGGACGGTCCCCTGCGACGGCTCCGCGAAGCGCACGTACAACGCCGTCGCCCACAGCGAGATGCACGTGATCCGCGGCGGACCCCACGGCATCCCCCTCAGCCACCCCGCCGCGTTCAACGGCGCACTGCTGGACTTCCTCGCCCGCTACCCCGGCAGCTGCCGTTGACCCGCCTCGTCAGCCCGTGAACAGCTCCGCGGCGCGGATGGCGGTCTGGAACAGGCCGTAGGCCAGGCCGATCACGACGGCGACGGCGAGGAACACGGCCGCCGCGGTCTCCGCCGGAGTGCTGGACTCGCGTGCGGCGCCTCCGCTCGCCCCGCCGGCGCCGCTGCCGGTCCTCGCCTCCGTGGCTCCGGCGCGGTCGGCGCGGGCCTTCTCGGCGACCACGCTCTCGTCCTCGACGTGCGCGGAGCTCACGGCGCGGATCAGCAGGTTCGCCACGAAGCCCACCACCAGCACGCCCACCATGACCCACATGGACAGGCGGTACAGGTCCATGCCGTCGTGGCCGGCGGCGGCCTGCGATTCGACGATGCTGTTGACGATCAGCGGCCCGGCGATACCGGCCGCGGACCATGCCGTCAGCAGCCGGCCGTGGATCGCGCCGACCTGGTACACCCCGAACAGGTCCTTGAGATACGCGGGGACCGTGGCGAAGCCGCCGCCGTAGAAGGAGATGATCACCAGCGCCGAGATCACGAAGATCGCCAGCGAGGTGGAGCCGACGGTCGCCAGCACCAGGTACAGCACGGCGCCGACGGAGAGGTACAGGGCGTAGTTGACCTTGCGGCCCAGATAGTCCGAGGTGGTGGACCAGATGAACCGGCCGGCCATGTTGGCGATCGACAGCAGGCCGACGAACCCGGCCGCCGCCGCGGCACCGATGCCGAACCCGTCCTGGACCATGGGCGAGGCGTTCTCGAGGATGCCGATGCCGGCGGTGACGTTGGTGAACAGCACGATCCACAGGAACCAGAACTGCGGGGTGCGGATGGCCTGCTTCGCCGAGACCGCGCCGCGGGTCTGCGCCGCATGGGCGCTGGCCTGCTCGGGGCTCCAGCCCGTCGGCTTCCAGTCCGGGTGGGGCAGGCGCACCACGTAGGCCCCGGCCGCGATGACGATCAGGTAGCACACGGCCAGGGTCACGAAGGTCGGCGTGAGTCCCGCGACGAGGTTCTCGGCCTCCGGGCCGCCGCCGTACAGCGCCATCAGCCGGTTCGAGGCGGGGCTCGCGATGAGCGCGCCGCCGCCGAAGCCCATGATCGCCAGTCCGGTGGCCAGGCCGGGCCGGTCGGGGAACCACTTCATCAGCGTCGAGACCGGCGCGATGTACCCGATGCCCAGGCCGATCCCGCCGATCACCCCGTACCCGAGGTAGACCAGCCACAGCTGGCCGGTGGAGATGCCGAGGGATGAGACCAGGAAACCGGCGACCCAGAACCCGCCCGCGGCGACCATCGCCATGCGCGGGCCGACGCGCTCGACCCACGTGCCCAGCACCGCCGAGGAGATGCCGAGCATCGCGATGGCCAGGGAGAAGATCCAGCCGACGGCGACCTCGCCGACGTCGAAGCGGCCCTGCAGCGGCGACTTGAAGACGCTGAAGGCATAGACCTGGCCGATCGAGAGGTGGATGGCCAGCGCCGCCGGCGGGATCAGCCAGCGATTGAAGCGGACGGGCGCGATGATCGCGCTGCGATCGAGAACGGACATGAGGAGCCTCCGGGGACAGGGCCGGCATCAGCGGTGATGCTGCGCGGCTGAGGTGCTGCCTGACGCGGCGCCCACGATACGTCCCCGGGACCGGTCAGTCCGACCGCGCGGCGTGACGGCCCGCCGCGATCGCCGCGACCAGCGTGACCGCGGACAGCGCCACCAGCACGACGCCGGGATGCCACCACGCCTGCGCCGTCCAGGCGCCCAGGCCCGCGGTCGCCAGCGGCACGAGCCCGCTGACCGTCGCGGCCACGGCGTAGCTCAGCGACAGCGCCGACAGGCGGAACCGGGCCGGGAAGAGGTCGCTCATGAGGCCGCCGAGCGCCGCCCAGGACATGGTGGGCAGAATGCCGCCGATGACCATCATCGCCACCAGCACCCCGAACCCCGCCGACTGCAGCAGGAGGTACATCGGGAAGGCGATCAGCGCCGTGCCGGCCGCTCCGAGGCCCACCACCAGCGCCGAGCCGATGCGCGCCGCGAGCGCCCCGAACAGCGGGATCGTCACCAGCTGCAGGAGAGCGCCGATGGTGGCCGCGGTCAGCAGCTGCAGATACGGGTAGCCCAGCACCGCCGAGCCGTAGTTCATCGTGTAGGTGTTCATCAGCGCATAGGAGCCGATGCCCAGCTGGGCGGCGCCGATCGCGATGACCAGGGCCAACGGCCGGGAGCGGAACATCTCGGCCAGCGGGATCCGTTCGCGGCCGCCCTCCCGCGCGAGCCGCATGAACACCGGCGTCTCCTCGACCCGGCGCCGCAGGTAGACCGAGACCAGCAGCAGCGGGATCGCCAGCAGGAAGGGCAGGCGCCAGCCCCAGCTGCTCATCGCCGATTCGGGCAGTGTCACCGAGAGCACGATGAACACCGCCGCCGAGAGGATCGAGCCGATGGGGGAGCCGAGCTGCGGGATCGCCGCGTAGAAGGCGCGCTTCAGGGGCCGGGAGTGCTCGGTCGCCAGCAGCACCGAGCCGCCCCACTCGCCGCCGAGCGAGATGCCCTGGACCAGGCGCATCAGCACCAGGCCGATCGCACCGAACCAGCCCGCCTGGGCGTACGTGGGCAGCAGCCCGATGAGCCCGGTGGCCACGCCCATCAGCGAGACCGTCCACAGCAGGGTGGCGCGCCGCCCGATCCGGTCACCGAGGTGCCCGAAGATGAGCGCCCCGACGGGCCGGATCACGAAGGAGACCGCGATGGTGCTGAACGACGCCAGCGTCGAGCCGGCCGGGCCCAGGGGCTCGAAGAACAGCGGGCCGACGAAGAACGCCGAGAAGTAGGCGTAGAGATAGAAGTCGAACTGTTCGAGCGAGGTGCCCACCATGGAGGCCCAGGCGATGCACCACGGGGAGCGCGCGGCGGAGGACTGCGGGGCAGCCGTGGTGGTCATGAGGTCTCGCTTCCTGCCGCGACCGGACGCGGCGCTGACCAGCCTAGAAACCCTGCAGGCTCCGTGGTCGCCTTCGCGATAGGGCTCACACTCCGGTGTCGGCTCTCTAGACTCACCCGGGTGAGCGCCACCGACACCACCGTTCCCGCCCCCGGCCGTCGGGCCGTGATCCTCGCGCGCGGCCTCGGCACCCGCATGCGCAGGGCCGACGACGCCGCGCAGCTCGACCCGGCCCAGGCCGCCGTGGCCGCCAGCGGCGTCAAGGCCCTGATCGACGTGGGCCGCCCCTTCCTCGACTACGTCATCTCCGCGCTCGCCGACGTCGGTGTCACCGAGGTGTGTCTGGTCATCGGCCCCGAGCACGATGCGCTGCGCGAGTACGCCGCGGCGGTCAGCGGTGGCCGGGTCGCCGTGACCACCGCGATCCAGGCCGAACCGCGCGGCACCGCCGACGCCGTCGCGGCCGCCCGCGGCTTCGCCGGCGAGGAGCGGGTCATCGTCGTCAATTCCGACAACTACTATCCGCGCGAGGCCCTCGCCGCGCTCGCCGCCGCCCCCGGCACCGCCCTGGTGGGCTTCGATCGTGCCGCCATGGTCGAGCGCTCCAACATCCCCGCCGACCGCGTACGCGCCTTCGCCCTCGTCGCCGCCGACGAGCACGGCCACCTGCGCGACATCGTCGAGAAGCCCGACGAGCAGACCCTCGCCGCCTACGGTGAGGATGCGCCCGTGTCCATGAACGCCTGGCTGTTCACCCCCGCGATCTTCGACGCCTGCGCGCGCATCGAGCCGTCCGTGCGCGGGGAGTACGAGATCATCGACGCCGTGCGGCTGCTGGTGAGCGAGGGCGAGAGCGTCACCGTCGTCCCGTCGGCCGCCGGGGTGCTGGACATGTCCTCCCGCGGCGACATCGCCTCCATGCAGGAAGCCCTCGCCGGGACCGAGGTGCGGCTGTGACCGACGCGCTGACCGCGCTGACTCGAGCCGCCCGCGACGCACCGCAGCGGACCCGCTGGTTCGTGCCCGGCCGCATCGAGGTGCTCGGCAAGCACACCGACTACGCCGGAGGCCGCTCCCTGCTCGCCGCGGTCGATGCCGGGCACACCGTCACCGCCACGGCCCGCGCGGACCGCCTGCTGCGGGTGCGCTCCGAGGAGGCCGGTGAGACCGTCGACCTCGACCTCGACCGCCTCGAGGAGCCCACCGGCGAGGCCGACGGGCACTGGAGCGGCTACGTCCGCACGGTCGCCGCCCGGCTCGCGGCGAATTTTCGCGGCCGCCTGCGCGGGGCCGATCTCACCGTGACCACCACACTGCCCCTGGCCGCGGGCATGTCCAGCTCCTCCGCGCTCGTCGTCGGCCTCGCCCTCGCGCTGATCGACCTCTCCGGCCTCGCCGCCGAGCCGGCCTTCGCCACCGCGATCACCACGCCCGAGCAGCTCGGCGAGTACCTCGGCACGGTCGAGAACGGGCAGAGCTTCGGGGAGCTGAGCGGCCACCGCGGGGTGGGGACGTTCGGCGGCAGCGAGGACCACACCGCGATGCTCTGCGGGGTCCCCGGCGCCCTGGTCCAGTACTCCTTCTGCCCCGTCCGCCACGAACGCACGGTGGCGCTGGGGGACGAGCTCGCCCTGGTGATCGCCGTCAGCGGGGTGGAGGCCGCCAAGACCGGCGCCGCCCGCGAGGACTACAACCGGGTCTCCCTCGCCGTGGGCGAGATCCTGCGTCGCTGGCAAGAGGACACCGGCAGGCTCGACGCCTCTCTCGCCGCCGCGATCGGCAGCGGGCCCGCGAGCGTTCAGCGCCTGCGGGAACTCGCGGCCGACGACGACTACCTCGCCGGGCGCCTCGAGCAGTTCCTCGCCGAGTCCGAGCGGATCGTCCCCGCCGCAGCACTCGCCCTCGAGGAAGGCGACCTCGCCGAGTTCGGGCGCCTGGCCGACGACTCCCAGGCCGGCGCCGAGAGGGGCCTGCGCAACCAGGTACCCGAGACGATCACCCTGCAGAGACTGGCCCGGGAGCTGGGTGCCCACGCCGCGAGCGCCTTCGGAGCGGGCTTCGGCGGGAGCGTCTGGGCCCTGGTCGACGCCGTGGAGGCGGAGCAGTTCGCCGGCCGCTGGCTGGAGGCCTACCGGGCGAGGCACCCCGAGCGGGCCGGGACGGCGTCGGTCGCCATCACGCGCCCCGGCGCGGCGGCCCATCGGGTGACAGACTGAGGCCGTGAGCACGCCGATGAACAACTCCCTGCCCTGGCCCACCGAGGCCCCCATCCTGCCCGTGCTGTCGGTACGGCCGGTGCTGGATCGGATCGATTCCCTCGCCCGCACCCATGAGCAGGACGTCGCCCTGATCCCCGGTCTCGCCATGACCGAGGAGGAGGTCGCCGCGGACCCGCCGCCCGCGCTCGAGCAGGTCGCCGACGAGCTCGGCGGCATCGAGCTGTGCGGCCAGAGGGTCCTGACCCTGCAGATCGAGGACCGCACCGACGTCGGCCCCTACACGCTGCTGGGCGAGGCCACCTCGTTCTACCCGCTGTACGAGACGCCCGATGCCGCGGTGATCCTCACGATCGATCCCGACGGAGCGCCCGGCGCCGTCTACGGCATCGGCGAGGACCTCGCCCTGTACCTGGCCGCACCGAACCTGGGCGGCTATCTGGAGCGATTCGCCGACGCCCTCGAGGCCACGCTGAACGCCCTCGCCGAGCGCGACGACGAGGGCGAGGCCCGCACGGAGGCCGCCGAGCAGCTCATGGAGGGCCACCTGTTCGCCGAGATCCTGGGCATGGACGAGACGGCCGACCCGGTCGAGGTGCCCCTGCAGGCCCCGGCCACCACGGACATCGTCGACCTCCCCGGACATGCCGTCGCCGTGGCGGATCTGCGCGAGGCACCCCGCGGCGCCCGCGTCGACCTCATCGACGCCGATGTCCCCGGCGACCCGCTGGACCTCCACGTCATCTGGCGCGAACGCGGCCGGATCGTGGTCCTCGCCGGCTGACCCGCGGGCGCGCGGTCCTCAGGCTCGGGGCCGGCGGGCCGAGGCCGTGACCGCGGCGGCGACCAGGGTCAGCACGGCGCCGGTGATCGTCAACGGTGTGAGGTGCCCGGGCGCGGCGATGGCGTCGATGACGACCGAGGCCACGATCTGCCCGGCGATGGTCGACATCGCCAGGGTCAGCACGCCCAGCGGGCCCGCCAGATAGGCGGCCATGGCGATGAACACGACGCCGATCGGGCCGCCGAGGTAGAGCAGCGGGTTCGCCGGCAGCGCCTCGGGCGGCCCGGCGACGAGCACGTGCGCCAGCGCGGCCAGGCCCAGCGCCGCCGTGCCGACCACGAAGTTGCCCAGCGTGGCGACCATGAAATGGCCGCTGTGCTGGGTGACGCGCCCGTTGGTGGCCTGCTGCAGGCCCATGGCGACGCCGGCCACCATCGGCAGCGCGAGCAGATACCAGGGCGCCTCGGTGCTGATCCCGCGCGACATCGCCAGGATCACGGAGACCACCATCAGCCCGGCACCGATCAGGCGCATCGGGGTCAGGTGGCGCACGCCGCCGGGGCCGAGCCCCACCCGGTCCACGACCAGCCCGGTCACCGTCTGACCGGCGACCACGCAGACGATGAACAGCGCCACCCCGAGCAGCGCCACGGAGAACGACTGTCCCAGCACGTACGTCGCCCCGCCCAGACCGCCGATCGCGAGATACCAGGGGAAGGCCCCGGTGCGCAGGTCCCGCCAGAACGTGCCGGAGAGCCGGCGCAGGCGCGGCATCAGGGCCACCAGCACCAGGATCAGCACGAGACCGGAGCCGAAGGAGATGACGGAGGCGACGAAGCCGTCCTCGAGCTCGGCGGCGAGGTCGGAGTTGATGCGTGCCTGGGTGGCGCCCATGACGCCGCCGACGACGGCGGCCGGGACGGCCCACCACGGGGCGTGGGACGCGGAGGAGGTCTGCGGGGAAGTGCCGGTCACGATCGCTCACTGTACGACTGCGGGCGGATTCGCGAGAACTGCCGATGGCATGGGTAGTCCTCCCCATGGCCGCCATCGTGCGACGACCATACGGTGGAGCCATCACATGGGGAGCATCACGGGGCGTGGTGTGGGGATGAGGGAGACGAGGGGCCGATGAATCACTTCTGGGGGGCGGACACCGAGGCCTTGCGGTCGGTCGGGTCCATTTACGTGCGCAGAGCGGAGCTCCTGGCCGATCTGGAGGCGAGGCTGTCCTCGACCATCGACACCATCGAGTGGGTGGGCGAGGACGCCGACGCGTTCCGCGCCGACTGGACCGGCAAGGTCCGGCCGGGACTGCAGGACTGCTCCGTCGAGCTGCGCCACCACGCGCGCCGTCTGATGGGTCACGCCGACGAGCAGGAGGCAGCCTCCACCGTCGACGGCCCGACGTCCAGCGGCGGTGGCGGCGGCGCCGGAGGTTCGGGTGGCAGCGGCAGCGGCAGCGGCAGCGGCAGCGGCGGCGGTGCGGGCGCGGGCAGTCCGGGCGGCGCGACCGGCGGCAGTTCCGGCGGCCCAGGTGGCGCCGGCATGGGCCTGGCAGAAGGCGTGTTCGGAGGCGACGACGGCATGGCCGGGATGCTGCGCGAAGCACTCAGTACCCCGGAGGGCCGGGCCGCGTTCCAGGGCGGGCTGCTGGGCAGCCTGACCGGCGGAATGCTGTCCGGCATCCTGGATCGCGCTCTCGATTCCGGAATGGGTCTGCAGGATCTGCTGACAGGCCTCGGCCTCGGCGGAGGCCTGGGCAACGTGATCGGCAACGGCCCGCTCACCGACGGCACCTCTGCCGACAGCACATCGGGCGGCAGCGACAGCTCCGGCACCAGCGGCAGCGACTCCAGCGGCGCGGGCGACGGCAGCGGGGGCGGCGGCTCAGCCGGAGGCAGCGGCGGCGGCTCAAGCTCCGGTGGCGGCGCCGGCGGCGGCGAATCCGGAGGCGGCGCCGGGGAGGCGCTCGGCTCCGAAGCCGCAGGCACCGAGGGCGGAGGCCCGTCGGGCGGTGGTGGCATGCCGATCGGGATGCAGGGTCTCGTCGACGGCGGGGAGTCCAGCGGCGCCACCACCATGGGCGGACGCATCGAGATCGCCGGTGGCGACGAGGGCGGCTCCCTCCTGGACCGGATCCTCGAGATGATCGGCGACGTCATGGGACCGGGCGAAGGCAGCGGCCCGGCCATCGGCGAGAGCATCGGCCACTCCACGCAGGAGCATCGCGGCTGACGGGCCGGCAGGGTCTATCCTGAGAGGTCCGGTCGCCTCACCTCAGGAGCAGCGCCATGACCTCGTCCAGCACGGACACTCCCGCCCCGGTCCTCGTCCTCGTTCCCGGCGCCGCCGGGGCCCCGACCGACGGCGGCGATCTCTTCGTCCTCGCCGACCCCGACGCCCCTCAGCTCTCGGTCACGGACCTGGTCGCCACCCGCGGCGACGGCGTCTTCGAGACGATCGGCGTGTTCGACGGCAAGGCCGTCAACGTCGGCCCCCACCTGGAGCGACTGGCACGCAGCGCGTCCCTGGCCGAACTGCCGGAGCCGGACCAGCAGACCATCGCCCAGGCGATCGACGCGGCGATCGCGGAGCACCCGGCGGTGCCCGAGCTGACCGTTCGCGTGATGCTCACGCGCGGCATCGAGGGCACGGGCACCCCCACCTGCTGGATCCACGCCCGCGTCTCGGACGACTGGACGCCGTACCGCGCCGGCATCCGCGTCGCCGCGCTGGACCGCGGCCTGTCCACCACCGTCACCGAGACCAGTCCCTGGCTGCTGCCGGGCGTGAAGACCCTCAGCTACGCCGTGAACATGGCCGCGACCCGCGAGGCCCGGCGCCGCGGCGCCGACGACGTCCTGTTCGTCTCCACCGACGGCTACGTCCTCGAAGGGCCGACGTCCACGCTGCTGGTGCGCCACGGCGACACCTACAGCACCACTCCCGTCAGCGCGGGCGTGCTGCCCGGCACCAGCGTGACCAGCCTCTTCGACGTCCTGCAACGCGAGGGCACGCAGACCCGCGAGCAGCTGATGGTCCCTACCGACGTGACTTCGGCCGACGGCGCGTGGCTGCTGTCCTCCACCCGCCTGGCCGCGCCGATCTCCCACCTCGACGACCAGCAGCTGCCCGTGGATCTCGAGCTCACCGCCCGCTTCCAGCAGGTGCTGAAGGGGCAGGCCTGAGAGCTCAGCGGTCGATGGTCGACATGTCGCCGTAGCGCTCGCCCGCCACGGCGTCCCGCGGCACGGCCTCGACGAGCTCCCTCAGCGTGGCGGCATCCAGCGTCACGTCGGCCGCGCCGACATTCTCCTCGAGGTAGCGCACACGCTTCGTGCCCGGGATCGGCGTCACGTCCTCGCCCTGGGCGAGGACCCAGGCCAGGGCGAGCTGGCCCGGGGTGCATCCCACGCGCTCGGCGATCGCCCGCACTCGCGCGACCAGCTCCAGGTTGGCATCGAGCGCCGAGCCCTCGAATCGCGGGAACCTGCCGGCGGCGCGGCTGTCGCCGTCCTTGAGCGTCGAGCGATCGATGGCGCCGGTGAGGATGCCGCGGCCCAGCGGGGAGTAGGGGACCAGTCCGATCCCGAGGTCGCTGAGGGTCGGCAGGATCTCGTCCTCGATGTCGCGGGTGAACAGCGAGTACTCGGTCTGCAGAGCCGTGATGGGGTGGACGGCGTGGGCGCGGCGGATCGTCGCCGCGGAGGCCTCTGACAGCCCGAGGTGGCGGACCTTCCCGGCCTCGACCAGCTCCTTCATCGCTCCGACGGTCTCCTCGATCGGGACTTGCGGATCCACCCGGTGCTGGTAGTACAGGTCGATGTGGTCCAGGCCGAGCCGCTGCAGCGAGGCGTCGCAGGCGGCGCGGACGTACTCGGGACGGCCGTTGATGCCGACCATGGAGCCGTCGGCCCGTCGTTCGTTGCCGAACTTCGTGGCCAGCTGGATCCGATCGCGGGCCAGCGGGGCGGAGGCGATGGCCTCGCCCACGAGCTTCTCGTTGGTGAACGGGCCGTACATGTCGGCGGTGTCGAGGAACGTGACCCCGAGGTCGAGGGCCCGGTGGATGGTGGCGATGCCGCCGGCGTGATCGGGGGTGCCGTAGAACTCCGACATGCCCATGCAGCCGAGGCCGAGGGTGGAGACGGTGAGCGGGGAGGCGGTGCCGAGGGTGCGCTGTGTGATGGTCATGGATCCAGACAACTCCTTGGAGCGCGCTCCACGTCAAGCGCGTCCTCGTAGATACCGATCTTCTGCTCGATCGCCCCGAGGTGGGCGGTGACGTCGGCGAGCTGGGTGAGCACGACCTGCCGGTGGGCCTGCAGCAGCTCGAGCCGTTCCTGCTCGTTGCCCGCCCCCGCCCGCACCAGATCGGCGTACCGGCGGATCTCGCGGATCGGCATGTCCGTCGCGCGCAGCCTCGTGATCAGCGCGATCCAGGCGAGGTCAGGGTCCTCGTAGCGGCGCTGCCCGCTGGCCGAGCGGGGCACGGGCCGCAGCAGCAGGCCGGCCCGTTCGTAGTAGCGCAGCGTGTCCGAGGTCAGGGCGAGCTGCCCCGCCGCATCGGCGATCGCGATCCCATCGGTCATGGTCCGAGTGTGACTCCTGGAGCGCGCTCCAGGGCAAGGCGCGTGCGAGGATCAGGCGCGGGCGAGGATCTCCCGGGCCAGCTCGGCGTCGACGATCGCGGTGTCGATCGCCCCGCTGCGCAGCACGCCGCGCACCCCGGGGGCCTTCTCGGCGCCGGCCGCGACGCCGACCACCTCGGGGATCCGCAGCAGCTCGGAGAAGGTCACCGCGAGCACGCGCTGGTCCGTCGGCGCCCCCAGCGGCACCCCGTGCGCATCGACGAACCGCCCGCACACGTCGCCCACGGGGTCCTGCGCCTCGAAGGCGGCGCGCTCGGTCTCGCTGAGGTTCATCAGCGAGACGATGTGCGGGGAGGAATGCAGGCCCACGGATCCGATGCCCACCAGGGCGAGCTCGACCTGCGCGGCGGCGGCGAGCACCTTCCCGATGCTCGACTCGGAGCGCAGGGTGGCCGCTGTGGTCGCCGATTCCAGCACCGCCGGCGCGTACAGGGTCTCCGGTCGCGCGCCCAGCCGCGAGGCGAGCACCCGGAGCACGGAGTCACCGGAGTCGAACTGGTCCAGCGCGCTGTGCCCGCCCACCAGGGGCAGGACGCGGGGCGTCGGCCGCAGCTGCAGGGAATCGAGCTGGGCGACCACGTTCTGGACCGTCTGCCCCCAGGAGACGCCGATGCCGCCCACGTGCGCGGCCCGTTCGGCCAGCGCGGCAGCTCCCTGGCGGGCCACCGCCTCCATCGCGGTGGTGCGCGGCGCCGAGACGACATGGGCCTCGCGCAGGGAGAACGCCGCCCGCAGCGCCGCCTCCAGGGCCTCGTCACGCCGCGGCGGTCCGTCGGGGTCGTGGATCGCGATCTCGACGATTCCGCGGTCCCGCGCCTGGGTGAGGATCCGGGAGACGTTCGAGCGCGAGAGCCCGAGCTCGTGGGCGACCTCCGTCTGCGAACGGCCCTGCTCGTAGTAGAGCCGGGCCGCCCGCACGATCACGGCGGTGTCGCGAGGTGCGGGCATACGGTTCTCCTGGGACGCGCGGGAACGGATCCGCCCAGCGTACGCAGGGCCGGGGCGAGGGGATGACAGAATCTGTGGCACCGACCCGGGAGGCCCCATGACCACAGATCCTCGTCACCGCGACCCTGCTGCGCCGCGCCTCGAGCTCGGCGTCGTCCTCTCCGGCCTCGACGTGGCCAGCGCCGAGGACGTGCTGCGCACCCTGGCCGGACGGCTGCTGGACGACGGCGCGGTGACGCCCGGCTTCCCCGACGCCCTGCACCAGCGCGAGCTGCGCTACCCCACGGGCCTGCCGACGCCGATCCCCACCGCGATCCCGCATGCCGATCCCGAGCATGTCCTTGTCCCCGGCCTCGCGCTGGCGACCCTGGCCCGGCCCGTGCCGTTCGGGGAGATGGGCGGCAGCGGCGGCACCGTGGACGTGCAGCTGGTGGCCATGCCCCTGCTCCGCGACGCCACGGAGCACCTGGCGACGCTGCAGCGACTGGTGGGCGTGCTGCGGGACGAGTCGGCCGTCGCGGATCTGCTGGCCGCGGCCGACGACGAGCAGCTGCGCGAGCGCGCGATGGCACAGCTGGGTAACGTCGACCCTGGCCAGAGAGAGGAGGATCGCGCGTGAGCTCACCGCGACTGGGAGTGAAGGCGCTGATCGTCCGCGATGCGCACGTGCTCATGAATCACTACATCGATCCCGACGGCAGCGATGTGTACGCCCCGCCGGGCGGCGGCCAGGAGCACGGCGAGGACCAGGTGTCGGCGCTGATCCGCGAGTGCCGCGAGGAGATCGGGGCACTGGTCGAGGTTCACCAGCTGGCCTGCCTCTACGAGCTCCTCATCCCGCCGTTCCACCAGGTCAGCGTGGCCTACTGGGCCGGCCTGGTCGAGGGCGAGGAACCGGGTATCGGCACCGAGCCGGATCCGGGGCAGGTGGGCACCGCCTGGCTTCCCCTGGATCGCCTCGCCGAGTACCGCTTCCATCCCGTCGAACTCGCCCGCTGGCTCGAGTCCGATCCCAGCAGCCGGCCCGTCTCGCTCGGGGTCTGCGCGGCCTGACGCCGGGCGGACCAGCGCCCGGGGCCGGGAGGAAAACGCTAGCCTGGGAGTCGCCGACTCACCTGTTTCATCACGAGGAGAATCATGCCCAGCTCGCCCTCCATCCCCTTCCACGACGGCCGTTCGATCCCGCAGCTCGGGTTCGGCGTCTGGCAGGTGGAGAACTCCGTGGCCACCGACGTCGTCGCCCAGGCACTCGAGGCCGGCTACCGCCACATCGACACCGCCCGCGGCTACAACAACGAGGCCGGCGTCGGCCAGGGCCTGAAGTCGGCGGGTCTCGCGCGTGATGACGTGTTCGTGACCTCGAAGGTTCCCAACCAGGACCAGGGGCGCGAGAACACCCTGCGATCCTTCGACGCCACCATGGAGGATCTCGGGCTCGAGGAGCTCGATCTCTACCTGATCCACTGGCCGGCCCCCGCCAACGGTCTCGCGGTCGAGACCTGGAAGACGTTCATCGAGCTGCAGGAGCAGGGCCGTATCCGCTCCATCGGCGTCTCGAACTTCCGCATCGAGGACCTGGAGAAGGTGGAGGCCGAGACCGGTGTGCGGCCGGTGCTGAACCAGATCGAGCTCCACCCCTACTTCAGCCAGCCCGAGCTGCGCGAGTTCCACGCCTCCAAGAACATCGTCACCGAGTCCTGGTCGCCGCTGGGCCAGGGCGGCGGCGAGCTTTCCGACCCCGTGGTCCAGGAGATCGCCGACAAGCACGGCGCCTCCACCGCGCAGGTCGTCATCGCCTGGAACCTGGCCCTCGGCAACGTGGTGATCCCGAAGTCCGAGACCCCCGAGCGCATCGTGTCGAACTTCGCCTCCCTCGAGGTCGAGCTCGCCGACGACGAGATCGAGGCGATCACCGCTCTGCACAAGGGCGAGGCAGGCCGCCGCGGCGGCAACCCCGGCGAGTTCGGCGGTCGTCAGGGCGCCTGAGCCCGGACGACGGCTCGCACGAGCCGACCTGGTCAGGGACGGATGTCGGTAGGGTTCGAAGAATGTCGATCCCGACCGCCCCCGTCCCTGACCAGGCTTCGGTGTCCCACTGCCTGCTCGACGCGCACGGCCGGGAGCTTTCGGCCGACGGTGCTGAGCACCCGTACTACGCCGCCAGCACGATCAAGCTGCACGTCCTGTGCGCTGCTCTGTTCGCGGCCGACCGCGGCGAGCTGGATCTCGACGCCACGGTCGGGTCGGCGCGGACCTTCACGGGCGCCGACGGGCAGGCATTCACCCTCGGCGGGGACCACCTCGATCCGACCCATCCTGGCGAGGGCGAGCGAATCGCGGTGCGCGAGCTGGCGGTTCGGATGATCGACCGCTCGAGCAATGAGGCGACGAACCATCTCGTCGAACTCATCGGCCTCGACGCAGTGGCCGCGGCGATCAAGGATCTGGGACTTACGGCCACTCGCGTCGAACGGCTCATCGGTGACAAGGGCGCCATCGATGCCGGCGCGACCAACGAGACCAGCGCCAGGGATCTTGCCGTGACGATGCGCGCACTGGTTGGAGCGGGGTCCGGCCTTTCGCGAGCGTCTCAGCAGCTGGCACGGGAAGCGCTGCGTGCTCAGCGCATTCCCGTGATCGGAAAGGCTCTGCGGCATGGAGTCGAGTGGGGGTCGAAGTCCGGCTGGGTCGAGGGTTATCGCCACGACGTCGCGTACGTGAGCAGCCCCGCCGGACCTGATACGCGTTTCCTGGCGGTCTTGACGGCCGGAATCGGCCAGGACGACGCCGACGCACAGATTGCCGACCTGGTTCGCACACTGCTCCCGGACCGCGCAGCCTGAACCCTGCTCCTGGGCACTGCCGTGAGAGCCGTCAGAACGGTGGTGGTTCGTCGTCCTCCGGCCGGGGCGGCGGCGGGGGTGTGGGGTCGGCGCGTTTGCCGAGGAATCTGCGTTCGCGTTCGCGGCGCTTCTCGGTGATTCGTTCGGTCTCGGAGCGTTGGGCGTCTTGTTCTTGGGCCCGGGTGGCCTGGTCCTGGATGCGTTCGTGGTGGTTCCAGGCGGTGTTGAGGGCGGCGACGAGGTGTGGGGTGGCGAGGTCGGTCTCTTCGCGGGTGCGGGCGCGGGCGGCGAGGTCGATGCTCCACCGGGTCTCCAGCGGCCCGCCGCTGCTGCCGTGGAACGGGTCGGCGCGGTCGTGCCCCTTGGCAGTATTGCTGTCGTCGTTTTCGGAGCCAGCGGCACGACCGGTACCACTGAAGCCCCCGGGGCCCCTGGGGTCGGGTGCCGGATTTCCCGGGCCGCCATCATTACCGGGCATGCTGCCGCCGCTGGGCGCGCGGGTGTTTCCGGTGTCGCGTTCGGGGTCTATTCGGCGACTGGTTTTCAACTGGTGGTGGCGCCAGCATAATCGGTGGAGATTGACGAGGGTGGTGAGGCCGCCGGCTTCGGGGTGGTGGTGGTTGAATTCTTGGATGTGGTCGTTCTCGGCGCTGAGGGCGGTGGCTTTCCGGCACCCGGGGGCGGCGCACACGGGGTGGCGCAGCCGCAACTGCTGACACATTTGCGCGCTGGGTTTGTAGGTGGTGGCCGCGGTGGGCAGGAACGCTCCGGTGGCGGGGTCGGTGAGGATCCGATGCCAGGTCGCATCCTCGTTCGCTGCCAACACGCGTGCTTGTTCGGCGGGGATCGGGGTCTGGCCCTCGATCAGCCCGGGCGCGTTCGAAGCACCGAGGAGGGTGAGGGCGGGGACGGTGACGTTCAGGGTGAACTGCTGGCCGCGTTCTTGGACGGGGTCGATGCTCAGCATCGACCGGGTCAGCACCGCATACCGCAGCTCTGCGAAAGATTTGGCGCGGCCGCGTTCACGCAGGTCCTCATCGATGTCGAACGGCAGTGGGCCCTGCTGGCCGTCGCGGAGGGCTTGGCGCTGGGCTTGTTGGACGGTCAGGGCGGAGGTGTCGATGCGGTGCATCAGCGCGATGATCTCGGGGATGGGCCCGGTGATCAGCATGGTCGCCGTCCCGCACCGCTCATCATCGATCTCCACCGCCACCTGGCGCTTGGTCTCGGGTAGTTCGGGCAGGGCGTCGGCGGTGAGCAGGTCGATGAGGTATCTCAGGCGGCGGTCGAACTGGTCGCGGGAGATGTTCGCCAGATCCCACGAGGAGACATGGGTATCGACGATGTGGATCTTCTCGTCGTTCAGGGCCGCGGTTTTGCGTAGCAGGTGGCGGTGCCAGTCCTCCGGCATGTCCCCGGCATCGAGGAACACGAACACGGCGGGGAGCTGGTCGATGGCGCGGTGGGCGTGGCGGATCATGGTCTCGGCGCGGCTGGTGGAGCAGCGCAGAGCGGTGGCGAGCTTCAACGCCACCAGATCCGAGTCCTCCACGGATCCTGCCACCTCATCGTCCGCGGTGAAGAACTCACAGATCCGCTCGAGCTGGCGGGCATAGGCGGTGGCCTGGGCACGGACGGCAGCATGTATCGCCTGCACCCGCCCGCCCTGCTCACTGCCGGGCTCGGCTTCGGCGGCCTCGAGGATCCTCTCCTCGGTCAGCGGCTTGCGGGCTCGCAGGGGCGGCACCGTCGGCATCTCCGCCTCGGGCTCGTGCTCCGGCGCAGTGTCCGCAGGGCCGGACGCGTCATCGGGGCAGGCATCGTCGGCCGGATCGGGAGCTTCACCGGAGCCAGGAGCGTCATCCGAGCCATGGCCTTCGCTCGTCCCGGGAGGAGCGAAGGCCTCTCGGGCATCCGCAGAGTCAGCAGCATCCTGGCCCGGGGAGGGCTCGCCAGCGTGGTCTGGTTGCAGTTCTTCCTCGCCCATGACCAAACCCCCTCCCTTTCCCTGACAGTGCCGCACCCCCGGAAATATCCGGCCCCTGCGACTGTCCCCAGTTTATCGACTCGAACACCAATCCGAAAGAGATTCGCGAGATTCGGAGAAATTTGTGGATGAGTGACCACTGTGGAGGAACGGCGAAGCGTCAATGTGGACGAGTGGCCACTGTGGAGGAACGATGGCGGCGTCGAATGTGGATGAACGGCCACTGTGGAGGAATGATGGTTTACGTCCACGCGATTTACCACATCTGAGCGGCGTCAACAGTATGGGTGTGGAAAACCTGCCATTGTGGAGGAAAGGCACATCGGGTCGCCGTGAGCACCGGCTCGGACGGCCCACGACCACTGCGCCGGGCGTCGTCACCGGCACTGAATCGCACACCGCCCCAGACACACATCGGCACCTGCCGGCGCGCGCTCAGGGAGCGCACCGTCAGGTGCCGATGGGGAACGAACGTGGTGTGGGGCTGCACGGGGCAAGGGGCCCGCCGGACCGCTGGCCCGTCGCCCCGCCGGCCCGCTGGCCCGGCGACCCGCCGCTGGCTCAGCCGGCCAGGGCCACGCGCCGCGCTCCGGCGTACTCGCCGGTCGGGTCGTACTCGGTCAGCGACATCTGCTCCACGCTGCGCGAGGCGTTGGGCGCCTGCATGATCATGTCATCGCCCAGGTAGAGGGCGACGTGGCGGATCGAGTCGCCGCCCGGCTCGGTCGCGAAGAACACCAGGTCGCCGCGCTGGAGGTCCTCGCGCTCGACCGGCTCGAGACCGGAGTTGTTCATCTGGGCACCGGCATCGCGGTTGATGGTGATCCCGTGGTGGTGGAACAGCGTGTAGGTGTAGCCGGAGCAGTCGAACCCGTAGGCGCTCACGCCCGCCCACAGGTATCGCAGCCCCAGGAACCGCTCACCGGTGGCGACGATGTCCTCCACGGTGGGCAGCGGCGGCTGCTCGCCGTGCTCGCGGACCACCACGTCGTCGGCCGGCAGATACGCCGCCCGGGCGCCGGGAACCGCGACCTTGACCGCCTTCCCGGTACGGCCGAGCACCGGCAGGATCGTGTCGAAGGAGACCGGGATGCTCGGATGGTTGCCCGACGGGGTCCCCGTCAGCGTGCTGGTCAGCGCCGTGACGGTCGCCGTCGGCGCGGAGCCGGCGCGGGCGGCGAAGTCGCCGTCGGCCACCAGATGGATGGTGGGCACCCAGCCGGGGTAGCCGCGCGGGTCGCGCGGGGTGGGCTGCGCGGTCACCACGATCTTCGCCCAGTCGCCGTCGATCTCGTCGACGATCACCTCGCTGCCGAGCACGGCCTGGGACTCGAGCTCGCCGGTCAGCCAGCGCCGGGTCTCGGTGTCCTGCATGTTCGCGTTCCAGGCATCCAGGTCGACGGGGTTGGTCAGCGAGGGGTCGTCGATCCCGGGACGGTTCGTGCGCGGATCCACCCACAGGGTGGTGGCCGTGACGGCGACATGGGCGAGGTCGCCCGGCGTGAGGCCCTCACCAGGGGCGGGGAGCCCGGCGGGGGCGGCGTCGGCCGGAGCGGCGACGGCGGCGGGCGCGACGGAGGCCAGCCCTGCGACGGCGAGACCGGCGGTACCGGTCGCGGCGAGACGCAGACCATCGCGGCGGGTGAGACGGACAGCGGGGGAGTGCGTGGACATCAGGTTCTCCTTCGAGGTGTCCCCGGCAGGGCGAGGACGGCAGATGGTGGGTCCAGGGTGCGACGGGTGGGCGCGGTCGGGCGCGACACCCGGCATGGGCACGGTGCTCACGTATCACCCCCGTCCTCATCGGCCCGCAGCCGCTGGAGGCCGAGGCCGGGACCGCCGGTCAGGCGCAGCCAGCCGCCGCTCTGGGTGAAGCCGCCGGCGGGGGCTTCGGAGGCGAACCAGAAGGGCGGATCCAGGTCGATCATCGTGATCGCCGGGTGCGCGATCGCGACGTGCGCGGCCGCAGTGATCGAGATGCGCGGCTCCATCATCGCGCCGATCATGCACTCGATGCCGGCCGCCTGGGCGACGTCGGCGATGGCGAGGGCCTGCGGGATGCCGCCGGTCTTGGCCAGCTTGATGTTCAGCAGGTCCGCGGCGCCGGCCTCGACGAGCCGGTGGGCGTCCTCGACGGACCACACGGACTCATCGGCCATGATCGGCAGCTCGACCGCCGCCGCCACCCGCGCCATGCCCTCCACGTTGGCGGCCGCCACGGGCTGCTCGACCAGGTCGATCGGCAGAGCGTCGATCTCGAAGCCGGTGATGATGTCGATGGCCTGCTCGGGGCTCCAGCCCTGATTGGCATCCAGTCGCAGACGGGCCGAAGGGGCCGCCGCGATGACCGCAGCCAGCCGGCGTCGGTCCTCATCGATGTCGTGGCCGAGCTTGATCTTGAGGATCTCCTCGCCGCCGGCCACCGCGGCGCGAGCCCGCTCGGCCATCACCTCGGGCTCCTCGAGCGAGACGGTCATGTCGTTCATCAGCCCGTCGTCGGCGCGGCCGCCGAGCAGCTCCACCAGGGGAGAGCCGGCCGCGCGGGCCCAGGCGTCGTGCAGGGCCACGTCGCACGCCGCCCGGGCACTGGTGCCGCCTTCGAGGGCTCCGGCGATCCGGGCCGACAGCTCCGCGACGGTGCCCCGGGCGCCCTCCAGCGCCTGCCGGAGGGGGCCGGAGAGGGCCTCGGCGATGGAGTCGGCCGATTCGCCGGTGACGGCGACGGTCTCCGCCGCGGAGCCCTGGCCGACGATGCCTCCGGCCAGCTCGACCTCGGCGACGACGTACTCGACGGCCTCGGTGCGGCGGGCGGCGGTGACGAAGGGACGGCGCAGAGGAGCCCGGTGGCGATGCTGACGCACCGCGAGGATGTGGAGCTCTCGTTCTCGGGGATCGGGTGCGGTGCTCACAGTGCCGACATCACCTGGGCCGCGGCGAGACCGATGAAGGTGCCCGCGAACGATCCGATCAGTGCGTAGAGGATGCCGACGGGGACCAGCTGCCGGTTGAAGGCGCTGGCGACCACGGGCGCCGAGGCGATCCCGCCGATGTTCGCCGTCGAGGCCACCGCCAGCGAGAACAGCTCGGTCTTGGTCAGCTTCGCGTAGACCACCATGATCACGGCGTGGATGGCGAGCACCAGCAGGCCGATCAGGAGGTACAGCGGCGCCTGGGTGAGGGCCGAGAAGTCCGAGCCGGAGGCGATCTGGCCGATCACCACGAACAGCATCAGCGTGGCGACCTCCTGGGTGCCCGCGGTCTTCCCCAGTGGGGTGACGGCGACGATCAGGCCCAGGACGGAGACGATGAGGATCGTCCAGGTGGTGCCGGTGACCACGTCGCCCCATTCGGGCAGCAGGCCGCCGATCCAGGTCACGACGGTCGAGACCAGGATCGAGCCGAAGATCGTGATCGCCAGCGAGACCACGGTGACCGGCCGCTTCTCCTCCTCCAGCACGCCCATGTGGGAGTCGAGGTGGGAGGTGTCGGCCTTGGTCCACCGGTTGAACCGCGGCGAGGCGGCGACCGAGGCGAACATGATCATCAGCCACAGCGAGTACATGATCGTGTCGGTGATCAGGGCGTAGCCGAAGATGCTCTCCGGCGCCTGCAGGATGTCCTGGATCGCGACCATGTTGGCGCTGCCGCCGGTCCAGGAGCCCAGCAGAGCACCGAGCGCCTTCCACGACTCCTCGTGCAGCGCCGCCTGGAAGACCAGGAAGACGAGGACCATCGCCAGGAACAGCGAGGCCGCGGCCACGAAGTAGGTCAGCAGCAGCTTCGGGCCGAGCCGGATGATCTTGCGCAGGTCGCAGCCGAAGAGGAACAGGAAGATCATCGCCGGCAGCAGGACGTCCTTGACCTGGGCGATGGGCTCCCGGGTGGCGTCGTCCTGGCCGAAGACGCCGAGGGAGTTGAGGGTCGCGCACAGCAGGTACATCAGCACCATGCCGGGCACGAAGCGGAAGAACTTCCAGCCGGTGGTGCGTTCGAGCACGATCAGCACGCCGGAGAGTCCGAGCAGGACGCCGAGCATGAGTAGGCCGTCGGTGATCACGAGAAGGGTCCTCTTCGTCGGGGGCGGTCGGGGGTCGGGACCGGATTCGGGGACAAAAAAATCGGAAGCACCAGCGAGCGCCGCCTCTTGTGAGGCGCGTTCACGGTGCTTCCGACGGGATCCGGTTCGGTGAGGTTCCGGGCGGACGGTGAGTTATGCGGTGATGCCGGCCGACAGGTCGCGGTACTTCGCAGCGGCGTTGCGCACGGACGTGGCGAGCGCCCTCTGCGAGGACCCGTGGTACCTGTCGGTGATCGACTCCACCAGGGCGTCATCCTCGAGCAGCGAGCGGCCCACCAGCAGCTCACGCACGAACTCGACGGTGAGAGTCAGCGTGGCGGTGCAGTCCGCAGCCCGGATGACGTGCGTCTCAGTATCGACGATGAGGCCGATGAAGAACAATCCCCACTGCGACGTGATCGGATTGTTGCTCGGCGCCTTGGCCTCGCCGGTCAGGTAGATCGTGGTCCCCATGGGGCGAAGCTTATGCCGGTCACATCGGCAGGCGCACGTAGCTGGTCTCGAGGTATTCGGCCAGGCCCTCGTGGGAGCCCTCGCGGCCGAGCCCGGATTCCTTGATGCCGCCGAAGGGGGCGGCGGGATCCGAAGAGACGCCGACGTTGACCGCGACCATTCCGGCCTCGATGCGCTGGGCGGCGTCGGTGACCTCGGCGAGGTCGGAGCCGGCGACGTAGCTCATCAGCCCGAACTCGGTGTCGTTGGCAGCGGCGACCATCTCGTCGATGTCGTCCATGACGATGATCGGGGCGACGGGCCCGAAGATCTCCTCGTGATTGACGCGGGCGTCGGCCGGGACGTCGCCGAGCACGGTGGGGGCGTAGAAGTACCCCTCGCGATCGAGCCGCTGCCCGCCGGTGAGGACCTTCGCGCCGCGGTCGACGGCGTCGGCCACCAGCTCCTCGACCTTCTGGACGGCGTCCTCGTTGATCAGCGGGCCGAGGGTGGTGCCCTCCTCGGCGCCGGGGCCGGTGACGAGGTTCTCGGCCTCCTCGACGAGGCGGCGGGTGAACTCCTCGGCGACGGAGGAATGGACGTAGAACCGGTTCGCGGCGGTGCAGGCCTCGCCGTTGTTGCGGAACTTCGCGGGCATCGCCGCGGTGATCGCGGTCTCGATGTCCGCCGAGGGCAGCACGAGGAACGGCGCGTTGCCGCCGAGCTCCATGGACGCCTTCAGCACGTGCTCGGAGGCCTGGCTGAGCAGGGTGCGGCCGACGGCGGTGGACCCGGTGAACGAGATCTTCCGCAGCCGCGGATCGGACATCAGGGTGGAGCTGAGGCCCTTGGAGTCGGAGGTGACCACGCAGTTCACCACACCCGCGGGGACCCCGGCCTGCGCCAGGATCTCCATGAACAGCAGCGAGGTCAGCGGCGTCATCTGGGCGGGCTTGTGCACCACGGTGCAGCCGGCCGCCAGCGCCGGGGCGATTTTGCGGGTCGCCATCGACAGCGGGAAGTTCCACGGGGTGATGAGGAAGGCGGGGCCGACGGGCCGGGACACGGTGAGGATCGCGTGCTTCGCCGACGGAGCCGGGCGGAACTCGCCGGGCGGGCGCACACCCTCCTCGCTGAACCAGCGCAGGAACTCCGCGCCGTAGGTGACCTCGCCGTAGGCCTCCTTCAGCGGCTTGCCCATCTCCAGGGTCATCGCCAGGGCGAGGTCGTCGGCCCGCTCGTGGCACAGCTCGTAGGCGCGGCGCAGGATCTCCGACCGCTCGCGCGGGGTGGTCGCCGCCCAGTCGCTCTGCGCGGCGACGGCGGCGTCGAGCGCCTGGGGGCCGACGGTCGTGGCATCGGCGTCGGCCACCTGGGTCAGCGGCCGGCCGGTCGCGGGGTCGATGACGTCCAGGTCCCCGGTGGCGGCGAGGAACTGGCCGTCGACATAGGAGCTGCGGGGCACGCGGTCCATCAGCTCCGCGATGCGGGCCTCGGTGATGGTGGGCAGATCGCTCATCGTGGTCATCTCCTTCGTCGTCTGCTGGCGTCGCGAAGCCGGTGGCGCCAGTCCATCACGTGACGCAGCTCAGCGGGGGATCGTCAGGGCGAGGGCGTCGACCGCTCGGATCAGGCCGAGGTGGCTGAAAGCCTGGGGGAAGTTGCCGGCCATGCGCTGTGCGGTGCCGTCGTACTCCTCGGCCATCAGGTGGAGGTCGTTGGCGCAGGCCAGGATGCGGTCCATGAGCTGGACGGCGTCGGCGCGACGGCCGGAGCCGGCGTACTGCTCGACGAGCCAGAAGCAGCACACCAGGAACGGGTGCTCGTCCCCGGGCAGCCCGTCCTGGCCCTTGGTGAGGTAGCGCAGGATCAGCCCGTCCTCGGTGAGCAGGTCGCGCTCGATCCGCTCGACGGTGGCGAGCATGTGCGGATCGTCCGGCGGCAGGAAGCCGGTGTGGGGGATCTGCAGGAGAGAGGCGTCGACCTCGGCGGACCCGTAGGTCTGGGTGAAGGCGCCATCCTCGCCGACGCCGCGGGTGAGGATCTCCTCGCGCACCTGCTCGCGCAGGTGCTTCCAGCGGGCGAGGTCCTCGTCCGGGGCGGGCAGGCCGTAGGTCTCGACCGCATCGATCGCCCGGTCGAAGGTCGCCCAGATCATCACGCGGCCGTGGGTGAAGTAGGCGGGCTCGCCGCGCATCTCCCAGATCCCGTGGTCGGGCTCGTCGATCCGGTCCACGGCGTAGCGGACCAGGGCCTTCTGCAGCGGCCACGACCAGGCGGACTCCTCCAGCCCGGCCTCGCGCATCGCCGACAGCGCGATCATGACCTCGCCGACCACGTCGGCCTGGTACTGGCCGGCGGCCCCGTTGCCGATGCGCACCGGCACCGAGTCCTCGTATCCGGGGAGGTGGGGGAGCTCGCGTTCGACCAGGTTCCGGTCCCCGGTGATGGAGTACATGATCTGCAGGCGCTCGGGGTCGCCGGCGATGGCCCGCAGCAGCCAGTCGCGCCAGGTGGCGGCGGCATCGATGTGACCGTGGGCCAGCAGCGCCTCGAGGGACAGGGCCGCGTCGCGCAGCCAGCAGAACCGGTAGTCCCAGTTGCGCACCCCGCCGAAGTCCTCGGGCAGGCTCGTGGTCGCCGCGGCGATGATCCCGCCGGTGCGGCGGTGGGTGAGGGCACGCAGCACCAGCAGGGAGCGGGCGACGGGTTCGGCGTATTCGTTCTCCACCCGGACCTGCCCCAGCCAGCCGGCCCATTCGGCGGTGGTGCGGGCCAGAGCCGCGCGGACGTTCGGGGCGGCGGGCACCTGCTGCCAGGAGGGGAACCAGGTGAGCACCCAGGAGGCGCTCTCGCCCGAGGCCAGCCGGTGGCTGCCGCGGTGGACACGGCCGTGCGCGCTCAGCGCCGGCCCGTGCAGGGCGACGCCGTCCCCGCCGGCGACGGCGATCAGCACGCTCTCGCCCTTCTCGTCCTGGCCGCGGCGCACCCACGGCACGGCCTGGCCGTACTCGAAGCGGATCTTCAGCTCCTGGACCACCTCGACGGTGCCCTCGGTGCAGGTGACGCTGCGGATCAGGTCCGCGTGATCCTCCACGTCGCCGCGCAGGGAGGTCGCCGTGCCGGCGGCGGAGCTCGAGGCGGAGCTGGGGGTGGAGGGCCGGTCGGCGGCGTCGGAATCACTGCCGTCCGCGCCGTCTCCGCTGTCCGCGGCGGGATCGTCCGACGGGTCGGCGAGGTCGATCGGGAGGAACTCCGTGACCGTCGCGGTGCCGGTGGGGGAGCGCCACACCGTCTCCAGCACCATCGTCGAGGGCAGGTAGCGGCGGGAGAGGACCTCCCCGTCGGCGATCCGCAGGGACCAGTGGCCGTGGGACTCGTCGCCGAGCAGCGAGGTGAACATCGCGTCGGCGTCGAAGCGCGGCATGCACAGCCAGTCGATGTCCCCCTCCCGCGTCACGAGCGCCGTGGTGCGCTGGTCGGAGAGGAGGGCGTGCTCTTCGATGCGTGGGGCCGTCATGAGATCAGTCCACCATCTCCGGCTCCGCCGCGCCGACGAACTCGGCAAGATGCTGCGACAGGGCCAGGCGGCTGGGCTCGTGGCAGTACATCATGTGCCCGGCCTCGTAGTACTCGATGCGGATCCGCTCGGCGTAGTCCTCGCGCGGGATGGCGAGCTGGGCCAGGACGTGCTCGCTGGCATGGAACGGGGTCGCGGCGTCGTGGTAGCCGTGGGAGACCAGCACCCGGGTGTGCGGGGACTTGCGCAGCAGCCGCGCCAGGTCAGAGGCGACCTCGACGGCGCGGCCCTCGAAGTCCTTGTAGCTCCACGGGTGCACGCGGGCGGACATGATCTCGTAGACCACGTCGCTGGTGAAGTCGAGCTCCCGGCGCAGGTACTGGTTGATCGTCGCGGTGTAGGCCGGGGCCAGCTGGTCGATCGAGGGGTCCGTCTCCATCGCGGCGGCGTTGCCGTCCCCGGCGGGAGCGGTGAAGCGACCGTCGATGCGGCCGGCGACCAGGCCCTGGTCCCGCAGCAGCTCGGCGAGGTACGCCTGGTGCTCCACACGCAGATCCGCGCGCTCGACCCAGTCGGGGTCCACCCCGATCAGGGAGCCGATGCGGGCGGCGGCCTCCAGCTTCTGCTCGGGGGACAGGCGCAGCCCCGCGGCGAGCAGCGCCGGGTACTCCTGCTCGGCGAACGCCTCGGCCTCGTCGACCACGTCCTGCAGCAGTCGCTCCTCGTGCTTGCCGTGCGCGTGGGCGATCGCGGCGTAGGTGGGCAGGTAGTGCACGTAGGGGCGATCGTTGCCCTCGGTGAAGCGGATGGTGCCGAAGTCCAGCACGGGGGAGATCAGGGCGATGCCCGCGACGGCCACGTAGTAGCGGTCCATCAGGCGGGCGGCCACGGCGGAGGCGCGGGTGGTGCCGTAGGACTCCCCGGCCAGGTAGATCGGGGAGGTCCAGCGCTGGTTGCGGGTGAGCCAGTCGATGACGAAGGAGGCGATCAGGTCGCGGTCCGCGGCCAGTCCGTGGTGGCGGTCGGGCTTCTGGCCGGGGACGGGCCGGGAGTAGCCGGTGGTCATCGCGTCGACCACCACGAGGTCCGCGTGGCGCAGGATCGTCTCGTCGTTGTCCAGTAGCCGGTGCGGCGGGGCGGCCGGGGAGCCGGCGTCGCCGGCGTCCACCCGGCGCGGGCCGAGCAGCCCCAGGTGCAGCCACACCGTCGAGGCGCCGGGGCCGCCGTTGAAGGCGAACACCACCGGCCGGGCCGCCTCCGAGCCGCCCGGGGCCGGTGCGCTGGCGACGTAGGAGACCGAGAACAGCTCGGCGTAGGCGGTGGCGCGGCCGTACTCCTCACCCTCGGGCTCCTCCCTCAGCACCACGGTGCCGGCGGTGGCCGTGTAGTCCAGCGGCCCGTCGGCCAGCGCGAGCGAGTGCAGCGTGGTGACCAGGTTGTCCTCGGGCACGGGGGTGGCGTCTGCGCCCTTGCCGGTCTCGGGGGCGGGGGTGGTGGACTCGGCGTTCACTCGTGCTCCTTCACGTCGGGGGCGTCGGCCTCGATGCTACGCGGGCCCCGACGACGCCGGCCCGCCGGCCCGAGGAGCATCGGGCAGGCGGGCCGGGATCGGTCCTGCGGAGAGGGAGCGGGGTCTCAGGCCCTCACTCCAGAGGAGCGATGTCCCGAGGTGCCTCGGCACCCTCCTCGTTGTCCCGCACGACGATGCGCAGCGGGTCCACCTTGGTCCAGAGGACGAACGCGATCGCGACCACGATCATGGCCAGGCCCGCCCACAGGTTGGCGTTGACCCCGCCGGTCTTGGCGGCCTCCGCCTCGGTGAAGGCGAACAGACCCATCAGGGTCACGACGATGCCGAAGAGCCCGATCAGGGCGCCGATGAAATTGCGGATGTCGAAGGCCCCGGTGGTCTCGACGTGCGTGCCGTCGGGGACGTCGGCGGTGCTGCTGTCCTTGTGTGCACTCATGAGTGATCTCCTCCGTCCGCGCTCACGCGAAGACGATATTCAGGATGACGACGAGGCCCAGAGCGATCAAGGCCATGGGAACCGGGCGGCGGTAGAAGGCGAGGTTCTTCTCCTCGGGATCGACCAGGTCGGCCTTCGCGGTCTCGGAGTACACCAGGCCCTTCAGCTCGAGGACCGGCTTGGGAGCGGTGAACTGCGTGACCACGACGGAGACGATGATGTCGACCGCGAACGCGGCGAAGGCGCTGACGAAGGCGAGGCCCTGGCCGGGCAGCTCGAAGACGCCGAAGAACGTCGAGGAACCCCACAGGCCCACGGCCGCCAGGGTGCCGGCGACCAGGCCGGCCCAGCCGGCCGTCGGCGTCATCCGCTTCCAGAACATGCCCAGGATGAACGTCGCGAACAGCGGCGCGTTGAAGAACCCGAACAGAGCCTGCAGGTAGTCCATCAGGTTCGAGAACTGACCGGCGATCAGCGCGGTGAAGATCGCGATGACGCAGGCGGCGGCGGTGGCGACGCGGCCCACGAACGTGTAGTGGGCATCCGGCGCGTCCTTCTTCACGTACTGCTGGTACAGGTCGTAGCTGGCGACCGTGTTGAACGCCGAGATGTTCGCGGCCATGCCGGCCATGAACGCGGCCAGCAGGCCCGCGATCGCGACGCCGAGCAGACCGTTGGGCAGCACGTCGCGCATCAGCAGCAGCAGGGCGTCGTTGTAGGTGACGCCCGTGGCGGCGGCCGCCTCGGCATCTCCGGCCGAGGCGTACTGCTTGAAGTCGACCATCTCGTTCACCAGCACCGCGGTGATCATGCCGGGGATGATGACGATGAAGGGGATGAACATCTTGGGGAAGGCGCCGATGATCGGCGTCATCCGGGCGGCGGTGAGGTCCTTGGAGGCCATGGCCCGCTGGACCTCGACGAAGTTCGTGGTCCAGTAGCCGAAGGACTGCACGAAGCCCAGGCCCAGCACGATGCCGACCACCGACAGCACCGGGCTGTCGAAGCCGGAGAGCTGCTCGCCCGGCCACGTGTGCAGCTGCTCGGAGCCGAGCATGCCGTCACCGGCGACGCGCTCGGTCAGGCCCTGCCAGCCGCCCACGCGGTGCAGACCAATCAGCGTCAGCGGCAGCAGGGCCGCGACGATCACGAAGAACTGGAGCACCTCGTTGTAGATGGCGGCGGAGAGGCCGCCGACGGTGATGTAGAACAGCACGAACGCCGCGGCGAGCACGAGGCCCACCCAGATCGGCCAGCCCAGCAGGCGGTTGACGATCGTGGCCAGCAGCGAGAGGTTCACGCCGGCGATCAGCAGCTGGGCGACGGCGAAGCTGAGGGAGTTGACCAGGTGGGCGCCGGTGCCGAAACGCATGCGCATGAACTCGGGGACCGAGCGCACCTTGGAGCCGTAGTAGAAGGGCATCATCACGACGCCCAGGAACAGCATCGCCGGGATCGCGCCGACCCAGAAGTAGTGCATCGTCGGCAGGCCGTACTGGGCGCCCGTGGCGGACATGCCCATGATCTCGACGGCGCCGAGGTTGGCGGAGATGAAGGCGAGACCGGTGACCCAGGCGGGCAGGGAGCGACCGGAGAGGAAGAACTCGATCGAGTTCGAGACGCCGCGCTTGGCGTACCAACCGACGCCGAGGACGAACGCGAAGTACAACGCGATGATCGCGTAGTCGATCCACTGTGCATCCAGGCGGATGTCGACCATGAGGAATCCTTGGAACGTGGGAAAAGGGGGGCCGCCGCCGGCGTGGACCCGAGGAGGGAGGCGCACCGGCGGAGGGCAGCTCGTGCTGACGGCCGGTCACGCTACCACCGAGTAGGAGCGGGATAACCGAAACGTTTCGGTGATCAGCGCGGGTGTGCGCCAGACGCGTCGGACGTCACAGATCCATGGGGTGGTATGGGCGGTTCCGCCCGATTGGGCGCGGCCGTGCGGGCCGCTGTTCCGGCCGGCGGAACGGCCGGCACGGCAACCGCTTCCCGTCGGGTTCGGGGAACGTTCGGGGCGTGCGGTTATGGTGGCCCCACCCTCGAGGACGAGGAGAGGAGACCAGCCCCATGAGCAGATTCTCGCGGCGCTCAGCGCTCGCCGGCTCGGGAGCGGCCACCCTGGCCGCTGCCGCCGCCGCGTGCGCGCCGCCCAACCCCGGCGGCGTCAACGCCGAGGCCACCATCCCGGCGGCCGACGGACCCGTCACCCTCACCTACTGGGCGTGGCTGAAAGACCTCCAGAAGGTCGCCGACATCTTCAACCAGAGCCAGGATCGGATCCGCGTGGAGACCACCTGGATCCCCGGCGGTCCCGACGGCGGCTACGCCAAGATCCTCTCGGCAGTCGCCGCCGGCGGCGGCCCCGACATCGCCCAGGTGGAGCTGCGGTCCGTGCCCGAGTTCGCGCTCGCCGGCGCGCTGGTGGACCTCACCCGGTACGGCTTCGCGGACCAGGAGTCCGCCTTCGACCCCGGCGCCGTCTCCCAGGTCAAGGTCGGCGATTCCTACTGGGCCGTCCCGCAGGACACGGGCCCCGTCGGCACCTTCTACAACCGTGAGGTGCTCGAGGGCGAGATGGGACTGGAGCCCCCGGCGACCTGGGAGGAGTTCCGCGAGCTCGCCGGCACCGTCTCCGAGGCCGGCAAGCAGCTGATCACCCTCGATCCCGGCGACGGCTCCCATCCGGTCGCGTGGGCGATGCAGTCCGGCGCGCAGTGGTTCACCCCGGAGGGGGACGGCTGGATCGTGAACATGACCGACGACGCCTCCATGCGCGTCGCGGAGTTCTGGGACGGCATCCTCGCCGAGAAGCTCGTCGGCACCGGGTACGGCGCCTTCTCCACGCCCTGGTACGCCGCGGCGGGAGCCGGGGACGTGCTCGCCTCCATCTCCGGCTCCTGGAGCGATGCCCTGATCCAGACCACGCCCGGGGCGGAGGGGAAATGGGCGGTCGCGCCCATGCCCAGGTGGGAGGACGGTTTCGCCTCGGGCGCCCACGGCGGGTCATCGGCCGCGGTGCTGTCCAACAGTGCGCACCCTGCGGAAGCGCTGGAGTTCCTGACCTGGATGTGCACGGACCCCGTCGGCATCGACGCCATGATCGAGAACTCCGGCATCGGCTGGTCGCCGGCGGCCGACTACATCGGAGAGGTCCGTCAGGAGCCCTCCGAGTTCTTCTCCGGCCAGAACTACAACGAAGAGGTGTTCGTCCCCATGGCCGAGGGTCAGAACCTCGAGTGGACCTGGGCGCCGCTCATGCAGCGGGCGATGGCGATCATTGGTGACGGGATGAACGGCGCCATCACCGGCGAGGTCCCGCTGACGGACATGTTCGCCGAGACCCAGGCGGAGATCGTCCGGATCATGCGCGAGATCGGACTGGACGCGGAGGAGGCACGATGAGATCGAAGACCGCCCCCTGGGTCCTGCTGGGGCCCTTCCTGGTGCTGTTCATCGGCACCATGATCATCCCGATCATCATGGCCATCGGCTACAGCTTCACCAGCGTCGGACGCTCCGGACTGCTCGGGGAGGAAGGCGTCACCAGCGCCTTCGCCGGGCTGGAGAACTACGTCGCCGCACTCTCGAACGCGAACTTCATCGCCTCCATCAGGCGGATGATCCTGTTCGGCGTGGTCCAGGTGACGGTGATGATCGTCGCCGCCACCATCCTCGCGCTGCTGCTGGAGAGCGCGAGCGCGAGGTGGCCCGGCTTCTTCCGCGCCACCTACTTCCTGCCCTACGGGATCCCCGGCGTGATCGCCACGATCCTGTGGTCCTTCCTCTACATCCCCGGGCTCAGCCCCATCGTCGACGTCCTCGGCCTCGTGGGCATCGAGATCGACTTCCTGGCCCCCGAACTGGTGCTGTGGTCCATCGCGAACATCGTGACCTGGACCTACACCGGGTACAACATGCTGATCATCATCGCCCAGCTCAAGGCCATCCCCGGCGAGCTGTACGAGGCGGCGAAGATCGACGGCGCCGGGCCGCTGCGGATCGTCCGCTCCCTCCAGCTGCCGCTGATCCGCCCCGCGGTGATGCTGACGATTATCTTCTCGATCATCGGCACCCTGCAGCTGTTCGCGGAGCCGCGGCTGATGCAGAACATGAGCGCCGGGATCACCTCGGAGTACACCCCGAACATGGCCGCCTACGCCTTCGCGTTCCAGTACAACGACGTCGGCATGGCCGCCGCGCAGGCCGTGATCATCGCGGTCTCCGCCTTCGTGC
>NZ_JBZXYT010000037.1:0-35032 GCF_059391765.1 Brachybacterium sp. SYSU DS0246
GGCAACCGTCACCAGGGTGCCCGGGATCAAACAGGTCACGTGGTTGCGCATCTCCACGCGACGCTCAGGCGCGAAGGGCGGCGAGCGAGCCCGCTCGCCGCCCGCTCCTCAGCCCTGCGGCCCGCGCAGCTCGACCAGGCGCTGCAGCAACGAGCGGACCGCGTCGATGTCCTCGATCCGCAGCCGGGCCGCGGTGTCCCCGCCGCCCACCTTGATGCCGACGTCGCCCTCGCCGAGCTGGGAGAAGACGGACTCGTCGGTGACGTCGTCGCCCAGGTACAGCCACGCATCGGCCGCGCTGGCGCGGGCGAGGGCGTCGATCGCCGCGCCCTTGGAGGTGTGGACGACCGAGAACTCCACGACTTCCTTGCCGGGGGTGACGGTGACATCGGGGAGGGTGACCGCGTACTCCAGGGCGGCCTCGGTCGCGTTGATCGAGCCCCGCCCGCGCGCGTTGCGCGTGTGCAGCACGGCGGCCGCCGGCTTCGTCTCGACCTCGGCACCCGGATGCGCACGGGAGATCCGGTTCAGGTTGCCGGTGATCGCGGCGAGCAGGTCCTCCTTCTCGGGGGACATGGTCAGCGCCGCGGAGTCCAGCACCTCGGCCTGCATCCACGGCGGCAGCGCACCGACCTCGGCGCCGTGCGAGCCGACCAGCACCACCGAGCTCGGCATCGAGGTGTGGGAGTCGAGATTGCTCAGCGCCCTGCCGGAGACCAGCGCCACCGCGACGCCGGGCATCTCGGAGAGGTCGCGCAGCGCCATCAGGGCCTCGGGGTCGGGCTGGACGGCGTCGCGGTCGGCGACGATCGGCGCCAGCACCCCGTCGAAGTCGGAGGCCACGAGGATCCGCGGGACGGTGGCGAAGTCGCGCAGGGCGGACTCGACCGCCTCGGGGTCGCTGGGCTCGTCCCCGGTCAGCCGGATGACGGGCTTGGCCACCTGCTCGGGACGCCCGATCTGCTCCAGCTCGTGGAGGAAGGCGTGCGCCCAGGCCTGGACGTCGTTCTCCATCACCTGGTGGCGCAGGGAGCGCATCGACTCCTCCTGCTCCTCCGGCGGCATCGTCAGCGCCCGCAGGATCGCGGCCTTCAGGTCGTCGATGTCGTGGGGATTGACCGTCACCGCGGCGCGGAGCTCGTCGGCGGCGCCGGCGAACTCGCTGAGCACGAGCACGCCCTGGAGATCCGGACGGGAGGCCACGTATTCCTTGGCCACCAGGTTCATCCCGTCCCGCAGCGCCGTGACGAGCACGACGTCGGCCGTCATGAACAGGGCGGTCATGTCGCGGCGGTCGAAGGAGCGGTGCTGATACGACACGGCGGGACGACCGATCGAGGAGTGGTCGCCGTTGATCCGGCCGACGGTCAGCTCGACCTCGTCGCGCAGCTGCTTGTAGGCCTCGACCCGCTCGCGCGACGGCGTGGCGACCTGGACCATGACGGTGTCCTGGGGATCCACGGAGCCGTCGTCGAGCAGCTCGCCCCAGGCCTTGAGCCGGTGACGGATGCCCTTGGTGTAGTCGAGGCGGTCCACGCCCAGCACGATCTTCTGCGGATCGCCGAGGTCCTTGCGCAGCTGGACGGCCCGCTCGCGCACCTCCGGATCCTCGGTCAGCGCGGAGATCGAGGCGGAGTCGATGGAGATCGGGAACGTCTGGGCCACGACCTCGCGCACCGGGGCGGCGCCCAGACCGGGGACCGAGATGGTCTGCCCGTCCACGTGGTAGCCCAGCAGCTTGCGGACCGCCGCCACGAAGTTCTGGGCGTCGCTCTCACGCTGGAATCCCACCAGGTCCGCCCCCAGCAGCCCGCGCAGGATCTGGTTGCGCTTGGGCAGCTGGGAGAACAGCTCCACGGGCGGGAACGGGATGTGGTTGAAGAATCCGATGCGCACGTCGCTGCGCTCGTCGCGGATCATCCGCGGCACCAGCTGCAGCTGATAGTCGTGGACCCACACCGTCCCGTGCTCCTCGGCGACGGCCGCGGCCTCGCGGGCGAAGCGCCGGTTGGTGCCGACGTAGGAGCCCCACCAGGTGCGGTGGAACTCCGGATCGACGATGACGTCGTGGTACAGCGGCCACAGCGTGGCATTGGAGAAGCCCTCGTAGTACCGCTCGATGTCCTCCTGCTCGAGACGGACCGGGTAGAGGGACATCCCGTCGGCCTCGAACGGCTCGGGCGGCTCCCCGGGCGAACCGGCCCAGCCGACCCACGCCCCGGACTCCACCGTGCGCATCACGGACTCCATCGCGGTGACCAGGCCGCCGGGGCTGGTGACCCACTCGGTCGCCCCGTCGGGCAGGGTGCGGGTGTCGACCGGCAACCGGTTGGCGACCACCACCAGCTGGTGGCCGGGATCGGGACGGGAAGCGGCTGCGGGCACGGTGTCTCCTTCGCGACGTTCGAACGGGAGCGGCCGGGAAGCCCGCGCCGTCGCGCTGCCGGAGGGCGGCGGAGGCCGGCTTCCGCTCCGATATCGGGAGACTACCAAGTGCGATCACTCACCCGGGACACCTCGGCGGCCGCGCTGCCGTCTCAGCAGGCACGCTGACCAGCACAGATGCCCACCGACCGGCCGGACGGGCCGGCACGGCAGCCCCGTCGGCGAGCCCGCGGGGCGGACGCGGCTCCAGCGCCGGCCCGGCTCGGTCTAGGGTCGGGAGTCGCCGCCGCGCCCGCGACCGGCCATCGAGCAGACCACAGGAGCAGACATGCGCGCCCACGAGGCCGGAGCCCTCCACGGCAACGACGCCGCCCCCACCTGGCTGCCGTATCCCACCGACGTCAACACGCTGATCGACGGACTGTGGTCGGAGACCACCGTGCGCGGTGAGGACGGCTCGCTGCGCACCGGCGGCCTCAGCGTCCACGAGATCGCGGAGCAGGTCGGCACTCCCGTCTTCGTCGTCGATGAGCAGGACTTCCGCTCCCGCGCCGTCCGCTTCCGCGACGCGTTCGCCGGCGCCTTCGCCCATCTCGGCGGGTCGGGCGTGTACTACGCCGGCAAGGCGTTCCTGTGCACCGCGGTGGCGCAGTGGATGCAGGAGGAGGGGCTCGGCCTGGACGTCTCCACCGGCGGTGAGCTCGCGGTCGCCCTGCGCGCCGGCTTCCCCACCGAGCGCATCGCCCTGCACGGCAACAACAAGTCCGATGCGGAGATCCGCCGCGCACTGTCCACGGGCGTCGGGCGCATCGTCATCGACTCCCTGGCGGAGATCGACCAGGTCTCCCGTCTCGCCGGGGAGCTCGGCGTGGTCGCCTCGGTGATGCTGCGTGTGACCACCGGCGTCGAGGCCCACACCCACGAATTCATCGCCACCGCCCACGAGGACCAGAAGTTCGGGATCTCCCTGACCGCCGGGGACGCCCTCGAGGCGGTGCGTCGCGTGATCGCCCGACCGGAGACGCTCGACCTGGTGGGCCTGCACTCCCACATCGGGTCGCAGATCTTCGACGTCGGCGGGTTCGAGATCGCCGCCCGCCGGGTGCTGGAGCTGATGGCCCAGGTCCGCGACGAGCTCGGCCGGGAGATCCCCGCGCTCGACCTCGGCGGCGGCTTCGGCGTCATGTACAACACCCAGCACACCCCCTCGACCCCCGAGGAGCTGGCCGCCGGCATCGCCCGGATCATCGAGCAGGAGGCCGCGGCGCTCTCTCTCCCCGTGCCGCACGTGTCCTTCGAGCCCGGCCGCGCGATCGCCGGCCCCTCGACCCACACGCTGTACTCGGTGGGCACCGTCAAGGACGTCCACCTCGGCGGCCCGCATCACCGCGTGTACGTCTCGGTCGACGGCGGCATGAGCGACAACGTGCGCACTGCGCTGTACGACGCGGACTACTCGTGCCTGCTGTCCGGACGCGTCTCCGACGCCGCCCCCGAAGTCGTGCGCGTGGTCGGCAAGCACTGCGAGAGCGGGGACATCGTCGTCAAGGACGAGTACCTCCCGGCCGACGTGCAGCGCGGTGACCTGGTCTCGGTCCCGGTGACCGGCGCCTACTGCTACTCCCTGGCCTCGAACTACAACCACGTCCCGCGCCCCGCGGTGGTCTCCGTGCGCGACGGAGAGCTGCGCACGCTGATGCGTCGCGAGACGGAAGAGGACCTCCTCGCCCTCGACGTCGGCTGAGGAGCGGGCGCGGTCCGTGGGTCCGCGCACAGTTCTTCGTCGTTCATCGACGGTCACGAAGGACCCGTGACCTCCGATACAGTGCCAGAGCCCGCCCCCGGCCACCGCCGGACCGTGTGGAAGGACCACCTCACGCATGTCCCAGAGCTCTCCCGGCAGCCCGCCGTCACCGGCCGGCGCCGACACCTCGACCGAGCTGCCGACCCTGCGCGTCGCCGTGCTCGGAGCCGGCACCGTCGGCACCGAGGTGCTGCGCCTGCTCTCCCAGCAGGGCGTGGACCTCTCCCACCGCATCGGCGCCCGCCTCGAGGTCATCGGCGTCGCCGTGCGCAATCTGACCCGCGACCGCGGGGAGCACGTCCCCGCCGAACTGCTCACCGAGGACGCCACGTCCCTCGTCCAGCAGGCGGACCTGGTCATCGAGGTCATCGGCGGCATCGAGCCCGCCCGTACGCTCCTGCTGGAGGCCATGGCCGGCGGAGCCAGCGTGGTGACGGCGAACAAGGCCCTGCTCGCCCAGGACGGCGCGGCCCTCTACGAAGCGGCCGACATCCACGGCGTGGACCTGTACTTCGAAGCGGCGGTGGCCGGGGCCATCCCGCTGGTCCGGCCCGTGCGCGAGTCCCTGGCCGGTGACCGCATCCAGCGGGTTCTCGGCATCGTCAACGGCACCACCAACTACGTCCTGGACGCGATGACCCGCACCGGGGCGAGCTTCGACGAGGCGCTGGAGAGCGCGAAGGAGCTCGGCTACGCCGAGGCCGATCCCACCGCCGACGTGCAGGGCCATGACGCCGCCGCGAAGGCCTCGATCCTGGCCTCGCTGGCCTTCCACACCCGCGTGCGCCTGTCCGACGTCCACTGCGAGGGCATCACCGAGGTCTCCGCACAGGACATCGCCGCGGCCACCCGGATGGGCCGGACCATCAAGCTGCTCTCGATCATCGAGCGCATCGAGGACGAGACCGGTGAGCGGGTCTCCGCCCGGGTCTACCCGGCGCTGATCCCCGACAGCCACCCGCTGGCCTCCGTCTCCGACGCCTACAACGCCGTGTTCATCGAGGCCGACGCCGCCGGGTCGCTCATGTTCTACGGCCAGGGAGCCGGCGGCGCACCGACGGCCTCGGCGATCCTCGGCGACGTGGTCTCCGCGGCCCGTCAGCGCGTGCGCGGGGGAGTGGGCCCGCGCGAGTCGCGCTACGCCGAGCTCGACGTGATCGCGATCGACGACCTGCGCAGCGCCTTCTACGTCTCGCTGACCGTGCAGGACCGCCCCGGCGTGCTCGCCGAGATCGCCGGCACCCTCTCCGGGTACGGCATCTCCATCTCCACCATCCACCAGGAGCTGCTGGAGGGCGACGGGACCGAGCAGCAGGCGCTGGCGAGCATCGGCATCACCACCCACCGCGCCCTGGAGTCGGCGATGACCGCGTCGCTGGACGTCTTCTCCGCGACGGCGACGGTCCTCGGCATCGATTCCGTCCTGCGCATCGAAGGAGAATGACCCCATGGCACACCAGTGGCGCGGCGTCCTCGCCGAATACCGCGAGCACCTGCCCTTCGCCGAGGGCGATACCCTCCTGAGCCTGGGGGAGGGCGGGACCCCGCTGGTGCCCGCCCCGGCTCTGTCCGAGCGCGTGGGCGCAGAGGTCCACATCAAGGTCGAGGGACAGAACCCCACCGGCTCCTTCAAGGACCGCGGGATGGTCGCGGCGATGACCAAGGCCGTGGGCGACGGGGCGACCGCCGTGGTCTGCGCCTCGACCGGCAACACCAGCGCCTCGGCCGCCGCCTACGCCACCGCGGCGGGCATGACCTGCGCCGTGCTGCTGCCGCAGGGCAAGATCGCGGCCGGCAAGCTCGCCCAGGCCGTGGTCCACGGTGCCCAGCTGATCCAGGTCGAGGGCAACTTCGACGACTGCCTCGAGATCGCGCGCAAGCTCGACGCCGAGCATCCCGTCGAGCTGGTCAACTCCGTGAACCCGTACCGCCTGCAGGGCCAGAAGACCGCCGCGTTCGAGGTCAGCGACGCCCTGGGCCGCGCCCCGGACATCCACGTCCTCCCGGTCGGCAACGCCGGCAACATCTCCGCGTACTGGATGGGCTACCGCGAATACCACGAGGCCGGGATCACCGCCTCGCTCCCGGCCATGTGGGGGTTCCAGGCGAGCGGCGCTGCGCCCTTCGTCGCCGGCCACCCCATCACCGACCCCGAGACCGTCGCCACCGCCATCCGGATCGGTGCCCCCGCGTCCTGGACCCTCGCCCTCGCCGCCCGCGACGACTCCGGCGGCCTCATCGACGCCGTCACCGATCAGCAGATCCTCGATGCGCAGCGTCTGCTCGCCGCCGAGGTGGGGATCTTCGTCGAGCCGGCGTCCGCGGCCGGAGTGGCCGGCCTGCTCCAGCAGGCCGAGCGGGGCCTCGTCCCGGCCGGCGCCACGATCGCGGTGACGGTGACCGGCAACGGGCTGAAGGACATCGACACGGCCCTGTCCCAGCGCGACATGACCCCGACGGTGATCGGGGCCGACGTCAAGGCCGCCGCCGAGGCCATCGGCCTGTGAGGATCCAGCATCCCCGGGTCTCCGTGCGGGTCCCCGCGACCGCGGCCAACCTCGGACCGGGCTTCGACACGCTCGGCCTCGCGCTCGAGCTCTGCGACGACCTCGAACTCGAGGCCACCACCGGCGGCACGGAGATCCACGCCACCGGTGAAGGCGCCGACTCGGTGCCCGCCGGGGAGGACCACCTCGTGGTGCGCGCCCTGCGTCGCGGTCTGGACCACGCCGGCGCCCCGCAGGTCGGGGTGCGCCTGCGCACCGTCAACCGCATCCCGCACGGCCGGGGACTGGGCTCCAGCGCGGCCGCCACCGTCGCCGGGCTGCTGCTGGCCCGCGGTCTGCTCGCGGAGCCCGAGGCGCTCGACGACGCCGGCCTGCTGCAGCTGGCGAGCGAGTTCGAGGGCCACCCCGACAACGCCGCGCCGGCCGTGCTCGGGGGCGTCGCGCTGTCGTGGATGGACGCCGGCAGGGCCCGCGCCGTTCCTCTGACCCATGCCCCGGGGGTCCTCCGCCCGCTGGTGCTGCTGCCGACGGCGACGCTGTCCACCCACCAGGCGCGCGGGCTGCTGCCCGAGACGGTGCCGCGCGAGGACGCGGTCTTCAACGCCTCGCGCGCGGCGCTGCTCGTGCATGCGCTCGCCGGTGATCCCGCGCTGCTGATGGAGGCCACCGAGGACCGCCTGCACCAGGAGCAGCGTGCACCGGGGATGCCTCGCAGCCTCGAGCTGATGCGGGTGCTGCGACAGGAGGGTCATCCCGCGGTGATCTCCGGGGCCGGACCGTCGGTGCTGGTGCTGTCCGGGCGCCGATCCGAGATCGCCCCGCTGGTCCGCCGCATCGTCGACGAGCCCGAGACGTGGCGAATCGCCCAGGTCCCGGTCCGGGAGCGCGCTGCCGCCCCTGTGGTAGGTTGAGCATGCGTCCAGGCGGCATCGTCCGGCCATGAGCACTGCACGAAGACTGTGAGCACTGCGAACACTGCAGCCCACGCGTCGAGCAGGGTTCCGCGTCACGATGCATATCCCTGATCAGCGTCCCGCATGTTCGTCTGCGCTCCGCGCACGTCGTGCCGAGCAGGCCCGTGCACCGACGCCGACGCACCCCGAAGCACACCAGCAGGCCGATCACCGGTGCCCTGCACCGTGGATACGACTCCTGCTCGGACGAGCTGCTGCGGCACCCGGACCACATCGTCCCTCTGCCACGCAGCGGCACCCCCAGACCAGATCAGGACCGGCATCGGCCGGTCCGACAGGAAGGAACCCGGGTGAACGACACCACTTCCGGCGCAGATCTCGCGGCGAAGAAGCTTCCCGAGCTGCAGTCCATCGCGGCCGGACTCGGCATCAAGGGCGCCCGCCGCCTGCGCAAGGGCGAGCTGATTGACGCGATCCGCGGGGGCGGGTCCACGTCGGCCCCCTCCGCCGCACCCGCCCAGCAGAGCGCCCCGGCCCCGCAGGAAACGCCGCCGGCCGCCGCAGAGCCCGCCGCACCGGCGAGCCCCGCCGCACCAGCCAACGAGGCCGCGACGAGCGAGCCCGCGACCAGGGGCGGCACGTCGACGCGTGAGGCGCAGGAGGAGCCGGCCTCGGCCGCCGAGAGCACTCGCTCCTCCGGCCGCGGCCGGTCCCGCTCGCGCGAGCGGGACGAGAGCACCGAGGCCGCCCCCGACCTCGGGCTGGAACTGCCCGTGGCCAGCGCGGCGACCGAGAGCGCGGCTCGCCGTGACGAGGACCGCGGCCAGGGCGGGCGCCAGGACGATCGCCGCCAGAGCCGCCGCGAGGATCGCCGGGGTGGCGATCGCCGCGAGGACACCGCCGGCCAGGACCGCTCCCGTGACGACAGCGGCAGCGAGGACGACGCTCGCCGAGGCGAGGACCGCGCCTCCCAGCAGGACCGCGGCTCCCAGCAGGGCCGGGACCGTCGTGGTGACCAGGATCGCCGTGGTAACCAGCAGGGCGGGAAGCAGCAGGGCGCGGGCCAGCGTCGCCGCCTCGAGGACATCGAGCTGCCCGACCGTTCGGGTGAGGACGAGGACGACCGCGGCCAGGGCGGGGACAACGTCGACGACGATCGTCGCGGCCGGTCGCGCAATCGCAACCGCTCGCGCGACCGCAAGCGTCGCGGCCGCGGCGGCCAGAACGACCAGGGCGGCTACGGCAGCCAGGGGAACCAGGGCCAGGGCAACCAGGGCAACCAGGGCGGCCAGGGCAACCAGGATGGCCGCGGCGACCAGAACGAGGATGCCGAGCCCCGTGAGGGCGAGGAGCTGATGACGGTCGCCGGCATCCTCGATGTCCGGGACAACAACGCCTACATCCGCACCACCGGGTACCTCCCCGGGCCGAGCGACGTCTACGTGACCATGAACCAGGTCCGGCGCGCGGGCCTGCGCAAGGGCGACGCCATCACCGGCCAGGTGAAGCCGCCCCGCGGTGGCGAGGACCAGCAGTTCGAGCAGCCCCAGCGCCACGGCGGCGGACGCAATCGCCGCGGCAAGGGCGGTGGCGGCGGCAACCAGTCCAAGTACGCGGCACTGGTGCAGGTCGACACGGTCAACGGAATGCCCACGGACCGTGCCCGCTCGCGGGTGGACTTCGGCAAGCTCACCCCGCTGTACCCGGACGATCGCCTCCGCCTGGAGACGGCTCCGACCAACCTCGCCCCGCGCGTGATCGATCTGGTCTCGCCCATCGGCAAGGGCCAGCGCGGTCTGATCGTCGCGCCCCCGAAGGCCGGCAAGACCATCGTCATGCAGCAGATCGCCAACGCGATCACCCAGAACAACCCCGAGGTCCACCTCATGGTGGTGCTGGTCGACGAGCGCCCCGAGGAGGTCACCGACATGCAGCGCACGGTCAAGGGTGAGGTCATCGCCTCGACCTTCGACCGTCCCGCCTCGGACCACACGATCGTCGCGGAGCTGGCCATCGAGCGCGCCAAGCGCCTGGTCGAGATGGGCCGCGACGTGGTGGTGCTGCTGGATTCGCTGACGCGCCTCTCGCGCGCCTACAACCTCGCCGCGCCGGCCTCCGGTCGCATCCTCTCCGGCGGTGTCGACGCCTCGGCGCTGTACCCGCCCAAGCGGTTCTTCGGCGCGGCCCGGAACATCGAGCACGGCGGATCGCTGACCATCCTGGCCTCGGCCCTGGTCGAGACCGGCTCCAAGATGGACGAGGTGATCTTCGAGGAGTTCAAGGGCACCGGCAACATGGAGCTGCGCCTGTCCCGTCACCTCGCGGACAAGCGCATCTTCCCGGCCGTGGACGTCAACGCCTCGGGCACGCGCCGCGAGGAAGCTCTCATGGGCAAGGAGGAGCTGGCCATCATGTGGAAGCTCCGCCGCGTGCTCGGCTCCCTCGAGCAGCAGCAGGCCCTGGAACTGCTCATGGAGCGGGTCAAGAAGACCCAGTCGAACACCGAGTTCCTCATGACGGTCCAGAAGAACACGCCGAGCGTGAACGGCCGCAACCCGGACTGACCCTCCGGACGGCGACGAGCCACCCGATGGAGCGCCTGCTGTCATGTCCTGGACGGACATGACAGCAGGCTCTCTCTCATGGGGCGTCGGGCGCCGGGGCAGCCGGCACCTCAGCCCTTGATCGCCCCGGCGGCGATATTGGCGATGAAGTGCCGCGAGCCGATGATGAACACGCCGATCAGCGGGACGACGCTGATCAGCGCTCCCGCCATCACCATCCCGTAGTCGGTGAGGTACAGCGAGTTGAGGTTCTGCAGCGAGGTCTGCAGGGTCTGGCGCTCGGGATCCACGAGCACGATCAGCGGCCAGACGTAGTCGTTCCATGCGGTGATGAACGTGAAGATCCCCAGGAACGCCAGACCCCCTCGCAGCAGCGGGACGGCCACCCGCCAGTAGGTCGCGAAGAAGCCGGCCCCGTCGATGCGCGCCGATTCCACGAGCTCGTCGGGAATCGATCCGGCCGCCATCTGCCGCAGCAGGAAGATGCCGAAGGCGTTGGCCGCTCCCGGGACGATCAGGGCCTGCAGGGTGCCCACCCATCCCAGCTCGGACATGAGGATGAAGCTGGGAACCAGGGACAGGCTGCCGGGCACCAGCATCGTCGCGATCAGCAGCACGAACAGGGCTTTCCGGCCCGGGAAGTCGAACTTGGCGAAGGCGAAGGCCGCCAGCGAGTCGAAGAACATGACCAGCACGGCGCACGCGGTCGAGACGATGATCGTGTTCGTCAGCGACCCCAGCAGGTCGACGCTGGAGACGACGTTGCGGACGTTCTCGGTGAAGCTGGTGCCGAGAGTGAGCTTGGGCGGGTAGCCGAAGATCTCGCCGGTTGTCGACGTCGACATGACGATCAGCCAGTAGAACGGGAAGATCGACAGGAGCACGCCGACGAGCACGCACAGGTGCGTGATGAGTCCTGTGACTCGGCCCCTGGCGACATAGTGCTTCGTGCCCGGGCCGCGCGTCCTCTCCGCCGAGCCCGGGTCCGCGCTCTGATCGGGAACGGGAGTGAGAGTGGTCATCGGCGGGCCTCCGTCGTGGGGGAGATCTTCTTCGCGGGCGTGGGGCGGCCGGTGCCGTCGCCTCTGCCCGAGACCAGGCGCCAGTTGATGATCGAGAAGACGGCGGCGATCAGGAACAGTGCCCAGGCGATGGCTGATCCGTATCCGAAGTCGAACTGGGTGAAGGCCTGGTTGTACTGGTAGAGGACGATCGTCATGCCGGCCTCACCGGCGCCGCCGCTGTCACCGAGCAGGACTTGGGGCTCGGTGAACAGGCTCAGGCCGCCGATGGTCGACGTGATAACCGTGAACAGGATGATCGGCCGGAGCATCGGCACGGTGATCCGGAAGAAGACCTGCGCGAGATTCGCGCCGTCGACCTTCGCCGAGTCGTACAGATCGGTGGGGATCGCCTGGAGGCCTGCGAGGAAGATGATCGCGTTGTACCCGGTGAATCGCCAGATCACCATCACGGCGATCGTGACCTTGATCCCCCAGTTGCTGGAGAGCCACGGGACCGCGTCGATGCCCAGTGCCGTCAAGGCGGAGTTCACCAGGCCGAAGGTGTCGGAGAAGACCGATCCGAAGACAATGGCCATGGCGACCATCGAGGTGACGTTGGGCAGGAAGAACGCGACCCGGTACACCTTGGTGAAGCGGATGTTCTGGTGCAGCAGGAAGGCGATGACCATCGCCAGGAAGAGCATCGGCACCGTGGAGAGGAACCAGATGATGAACGTGTTGGCGACGGCGTTCCAGAAGCGCCCGTCCGTGAGCAGGTACTGGTACTGGGCGAGGCCGACGAAGGAGATGTCCCCCATGCCGTCCCAGTCGGTGAACGACAGCACGATCGAGAACACGATCGGGAACAGCCCGAACACGGCGAAGAGCAGATAGAAGGGGGAGATCGCCAGGTACAGCGGCAGGCGCTCGCGCATCCGTCGCCTCCGGCGGGCGACGTTCTCGCCGCCGCGGGACGTGGGTGCGGTGGTGGCAGTGGTGCTCATTGCTCCACCCCTCTCTTGGCCAGGACCTTCGCGGACTGGGTGAGGGCGTCCTGCCACGCCTGTTCGGGGTCCTTCCCCGCGGTCTCGACGTTGGTGATCTCGAGGGTGAAGGTCCCGGCGATCACGGTCTCCCAGGTGCTGATGAAGGAGGTCGGCACGGTCTCAGCGGCGGCGGAGAAGAACTCCAGCGGGTCCTGGTCGCCGAAGAAGTCGCCCGCGTACTGCATCGTCGGCTCGTCGAACGAGGCAGGTGTGGACGGGAAGAGCTGGACGTCCTGATAGGCGACCGCCTGGTTCTGCGGTGAGTTGACCCAGGTGATGAAGGCCAGGGCGGCCTCGGGGTCCTTGCAGGTGCGGGGGACGGCGGCGAAGGAGCCGCCGTTGTTGCCGGCCCGGACGGGCTGGTCCGCGATGCGCCAGGACCCTGCGGTGTCCGGGGCGGACTCCTCGAGGATCTGTGCCCACCAGGCGGCGCTGATGTTGCCCGCGGTGCGGCCGCTGGACCACGCGGCGTTCTGATCCGTGCCCCGGTCCCGGGGGATCCGGGCGGTGCAGCCCGCCTCGATCGCGGCGACCGTCACGTCCCAGGCCTGCCGTACAGCGGAGTCGGGCCGGTCGTACAGCGGCGCGTCATCGGTGTCGAAGTAGCGCTCGGGACTGGAGTTGAGGAACCCCTCGTAGATCGCCTGGGCGTCATTGACGAGGGCGGATTCGGCGGCGCCGTCGAGCTCACGGCCCAGTTCGACGAACGACTCCCAGGTCGCGATCGCCTCGGAGACCTCACCCGGCTCGCTGGGGAGCCCGGCCTGCTCGAAGACGTCCTGGCGGTAGTAGAACCCGGTGGGCCCGATGTCCAGCGGGAAGAAGCAGAAGCGGCCCGAGGGAGTGGTCCCGAGCTCCCACTTCCACTCGTAGAACTCGTCCTTGACCGCGTCAGCACCGAGTTCGGAGAGATCCAGGAAGAGGTCCTCGTTGGTGAAATAGAGGGCATTGTTCGAGTTGATGTACGTGATGTCGGGGATGTAGGCGTTCCCGGCCAGGCTCGTGCGCAGCTTCGTGTCGAAGTTGGTGCCGATGACATCGGCGCGCAGATGCCGGTCCGTGCCGGGGATCTGCTCTCTCGCCTGGTCGAGCAGCTGCGGGCTCGCGGAGCGATCCCAGTACCACATCACGAGCTGATCGGGATCGTCGGAGATGGACGGGTCGGAGCCGCAGCCGGCCAGTGCCAGCGGGAGCACCGCGGCACCACCCATCAGCGAACGGCGGGACGGCCCGCCCGGGAACAGGGACCTACGTGGTCGTCGTCGTGCGTGCGCGTCGCTCATGCACACCCTCCTCATCGAGTGGCGATCATGGACCGTGAACGTTCACGGGGTGACGCAGATCATGGCATCGGGTGACAGGGGCGTCAACGGTTCGAGGTCGGAGCGTGCTCGGAGGGTCGCGACACGAAGGGGTGTTCCGCTTGTCCTCGCGCCGGTGGTCGAGATAGCGTGACGGGGTCGTGAACGTTCACGGCTCCCCGGACATCGACCCCGAAGGACGACGACGTCTCCATGAGCACCACCTCCACCCCGTTCCGCTGGGCCGTCCTCGGGCCCGGCTCCATCGCCCGTCGCTTCGCCACGCAGCTGCCGTTCTCGCAGGACGGTGTGCTGGTCGCCGTCGGCAGCTCCTCGACCGAGCGGGCCCGCACCTTCGCCGAGGAGTTCCCGCTCCAGGAACCGGGGATCATCGGCGGCTACGAGGAGGTGCTCGCCTCGGACCAGGTCGATGCCGTCTACATCTCGACCGTCCACACCGGCCATGCGCGCCTCGCCGCCGCCGCGCTGGATGCCGGCAAGCACGTGCTGTGCGAGAAGCCCATGACGCCGAACTCCGGGACCACGATGGCGCTCAGCGACCTGGCCGCGCGCAGCGGGAAGGTCCTGCTCGAGGCCTATATGTATCGCTTCCACCCGCAAACGGTGCGCGTGCTCGAGCTGGTCGCCGACGGGGCGATCGGCGAGGTCACCCATGTCGACGCCTCCTTCGCCTTCGACACCGGCGGCCGCTCGGGACGCCTGTTCGAGACCGCGACCGCCGGCGGCGGGATCCTCGACGTGGGCTGCTATCCGCTGTCGTTCGCCCGGTTCGTCGCGGGCGCCGCACAGCGGACGGCCTTCGCCGACCCGACCGCGCTGCGCGGAAGCGGCACGATCGGGGAGACGGGCGTGGACGAGTGGGCGAGCGCCGAGGTGACGCTGCCGGGTGACATCACCGCCAGCCTGCGCACCGGGGTGCGACTCGCCGACCCGCAGACGGCGACCATCACCGGCTCCCGCGGCGTGATCCGACTGGACGACCCCTGGGGGCTGGGGGAGAAGCAGGTGATCGAGCTCGACGTGGTCGGCGAGCAGCCCCAGCGGATCGAGATCCCGTCGGCCGCCCCCTACGCCCTCGAGGCCGACGCGCTCGCACGGGCCGCCCGGGGGGACGAGGTGGTCCCGGAGGTGACGCTCGAGAACTCGCTCGGCCAGGCCCGGGCCCTCGACCTCTGGCGGGAGCAGATCGGGCTGCGCTACCCGTTCGAGGCGGACGACGCCGACATCCCCACCCTCACCGGCGCCCCGCTGGTCGCCGGCAGCGTGCAGTCCGGCCCCGCCATGACCTACGGCTCCATCCCCGGGGTGGACAAGAAGGTCTCGCGCCTGGTCATGGGCTGTGACAACCAGATGAACCTCGCCCACGCCTCGGCGATGTTCGACGCGTTCTACGAGATCGGCGGGACCACGTTCGACACCGCCTACATCTACGGCGGCGGCTACGTCGAGAGGCTCTTCGGGAAGTGGGTCCGCAATCGCGGCGTGCGCGACGACGTCGTGGTGATCACCAAGGGAGCCCACACCCCCCACTGCGACCCCGAGTCGATCACCCGCCAGCTCGAGGAGTCCCTCGACCGGCAGGGCACCGACCACGCGGACCTCTACATGATGCACCGCGACAACCTCGAGGTCCCCGTCGGCGAGTTCGTCGACGTGATGGACGAGCACCTGCGGGCGGGCCGCTTCCGCGCGTACGGCGGGTCGAACTGGACGCCCGAGCGCGTCGACGAGGCCAACGACTACGCGCGCCGCAACGGCCGCACCGGCTTCACGATCCTCTCGAACCACTTCGGCCTCGCCCAGGCCCTCGACGTGCCGTGGGCCGGCTGCGTCCACGCCACCGACCCGGACTCCAAAGCCTGGCTCCAGGAGCGCGGCATCGCCCTGCTCCCGTGGTCCTCGCAGGCCCGCGGCTTCTTCACCGGGCGCGCGCACCCCGACGACCTCTCGGACCCCGAGCTCGTGCGCTGCTACTACAGCGAGGAGAACTTCGAGCGTCTGGCCCGTGCGCGGACGCTGGGCGAGGAGCACGGCGTGCCCGCCACGGCCATCGCGCTCGCCTTCGTGCTCCATCAGAAGTTCCCGACGTTCCCCCTGTTCGGCCCGCGCAGCATCGCCGAGATGCGGTCGTCCACCCTCGGCCTCGGCGTGGAGCTCACCCAGGCCGATCTGGACTGGCTGGACCTGGCGTCCGAGACCCGGTGAGCGCGGGGGAGCGCCGGCCGACGATCTTCGACGTGGCCGAGCGTGCGGGCGTCTCCCGGCAGACGGTCTCCCGTGCCCTCAACGACATGGCCGGGATCAGCCCCGCCACCCGGGAGCGGGTGCTGGAGGCGGTGCGGGAGCTGAACTACCGGCCCTCCCGTTTCGGTCGCGGGCTGGTCGAACAGGGGCCGACGACGCTCGGACTGGTCATCATGGACCTCTCGAACGCGTACTACGCCGAGCTCGGCGCCGCGGTCGTGCGCGAATGCTCCACGCGCGGATGGAACGTGGTCCTGGCGGAGGCGGATCATGCTCCTCAGCCCGACACCGTGGCCACCGAGCTCGCCCGGCGCGTCGACGCGATCGTCGGCTACGGCGTGCTGACCAGCGGGATCCGGGAAGGTGCCGGGATGCCGGTGGTCCGGCTGGACGGGTCTGCGGATCAGGTCGACAGCGCCGGAGTGGTCGAGCTGACCATGTCCGGGGCGATGCAGGAACTGGCGGTGCACCTGCGCGACGTCGGCGTCCGTCGTCCCGTCGTGCTCGACCTCGCCGGCGGAGGCATCGGCGAGCGCGCTCGGGAGCTCGCCGCCGCCCTCGGCCCGCTCACCCAGGACTGCGAGGCGGCGATCCACGAGGTCGACGCCCGCAGCGGGCACCGCGAGGCCCTGGAACGAGCACTCGCCACCGGGGCCGACGCCCTGGTCGCCTTCAACGACGAGCTCGCGGTGCGTCTGCTGCGCACCCTGCACTCCATGGACGTGGCGGTACCCGACCAGGTGCGTCTGGTCGGCATCGACGGCCTCGAGATATCATCGCTGGTCAGGCCCGAGCTGACCACGCTGAGCATCGACATCGGGGCCCTCGCGCGGGAGACGGTCGAGCTGGTGGCCGGGATGCTGGAGGGGACGACACCGCTCAGCGGCGAGCAGGCGCATCGGGTCGTGCCCTATCGCCTCGAGGTGCGGGGCTCGACCTGAGGCGGCGATGTTGCACACGCCGCACCGCGATCCCTCGCGGAAGGGGAGCGGGCCGTGGCAGACTGTGACGTCGGTTCTGGTTCACGATGCCCGGCCGGGCACCGACCCAGCGACCCCGAGAAGGAGAGACATGAAGGCCGAGATCCACCCCCAGTACATCGAGACCCAGGTGACGTGCACCTGCGGCAACTCGTTCACCACGCGCAGCACCAAGACCGACGGTGCCATCAGCACCGAGGTGTGCTCCGCGTGCCACCCGTTCTACACCGGCAAGCAGAAGATCCTGGACACCGGCGGCCGCGTGGCCCGGTTCCAGGCCCGGTACGGCAAGAAGGACTCCTGAGTCACGACTCCGACGCCGGTGCGCGCCCCACGGCGTGCACCGGCGTCGTTCTCTGAGCGGCCCCGAGCGGGCGGCGGGAGAGCAACCGGGCCGGACGGTCCGGCAGCGATGGGTGACTGGGGAACCGGAGACAAGGGGAGCACGCGGCGATGAGCACGGCCGATCACGATGATCGTCTGGCACCGCTGCGCCTCGAGCATGCCCGCCTGCAGGAGGCGATGGCGGAGCCCACGCTCCACGACGACCCCGCTCGGGCCCGCCGCATCGGCCGCCGCTATGCGGAGCTGGACACCGTGCTCAGCACCGCGGCACAGGTCGAGGCCACCGCCGCGGATCTCGAGGCCGCTCGCGAGCTCGCCGAGCCCGGCGCCGCGGGAGGGGACGAGGAGCTCGCCGCGGAGCTCGCGGCCGAGACCGAGCAGCTGACCGCGCGCCTCGAGCAGGAACGCGAGCGCCTGGAGGACCTGCTCGCCCCGCGCGACCCCGACGACGCCCGCGACGTCATCCTCGAGATCAGGGCCGGTGCCGGCGGCGAGGAGTCCGCCCTGTTCGCCGCCGAGATGCTGCGGATGTACCGCGCCTACGCCGAGAGCAAGGGCTGGCGCGTCGAGGTGCTGGCCTCCGCGGACTCCGATCTGGGCGGGCTCAAGGACGTCACCGCCGCGATCGGCTCCCGATCCGGGGCGGCACCGGCCGACGGCGTCTACGCCCACCTGAAGTACGAGGCCGGGGTCCACCGCGTCCAGCGGGTCCCGGTCACCGAATCCGCCGGCCGCATCCACACCTCCGCCGTCGGCGTGCTGGTCCTGCCCGAGGCGGACGAGACCGACGAGGCCGAGGTGCTCGCCGAGGCGATGGCCCCCGCGAACCTGCGCATCGACGTCTTCCGCTCCAGCGGCCCCGGCGGTCAGAGCGTGAACACGACCGACTCCGCGGTGCGCGTCACCCACCTGCCCACCGGCATCGTCGTCTCCTGCCAGGACCAGAAGAGCCAGCTGCAGAACCGCGACCAGGCACTGCGGATCCTGCGCACGCGGCTGCTGGACGCCCGGCGCGCGGAGCAGGAGCAGCAGTCCTCCGCCGCCCGCCGCTCCCAGGTGCGCACCGTGGACCGCAGCGAACGCATCCGCACCTACAACTTCCCCGAGTCCCGGGTCGCCGACCATCGCACCGGCTACAAGGCCGGGAACCTCGCCCAGGTCCTCGCCGGCGACCTCGACGACCTCATCGCCGCCTCGCGCGAGGCCGAGCGCGCCGCCCGGCTCGCCGACTCCCAGCGCTCCGCCGAGACCGAGACCGAGTCCGAGACCGGAGTCGCGCGATGAGCACGCCCGACGTCCGGGAGCGGCTGCGCGCCGCACTGGCCTCGACGACCCAGCGCCTGGGACAGGCCGGTGTGCCCTCGGCAAGCGCCGACGCCCGCTCCCTGATCGCGGCGGCCGCTCGCACCGAGCGGCCCCTGGTCCTGCTCGACGAGCTCCCGGAGGCGTTCGCCGCGGACCTGGAGCAGCTGACCGCGCGCCGCGAGCGGCGAGAACCGCTCCAGCTCGTGCTCGGCCGTGCTCCTTTCCGCGGGCTCATGCTCGCCGTGCGGCCCGGCGTGTTCATCCCCCGCCCGGAGACGGAACTCGTCCCCGACCTGCTTCGCGAGCATTCGGCCGGACCGCTGGAGCTCGTCGTGGACCTGTGCGCCGGCGGCGGGACGCTCGGGGCCTCGGTGCTGGACGAGCTCCCCGGAGCCCGCGTGCTGGCCGTCGAGATCGACCCGCTCGCCGCCGAGCTCGCCCGCGAGAATCTCGAGCTGGCCGGACCCGGCCGCGGCCGGGTCCTGGAGGCCGACCTGACGGCCGATCCGCAGACTCCCGCACTGGAGACCCTGGCCGCCATGGCGCCGGTCGACGCGGTGCTGGCCAACCCGCCCTACATCCCGCCCGAGGCCGTGCCCCGGGACGCCGAGGTGCTCGAGCACGACCCCCACCGCTCCCTGTTCGGCGGCGGCGAGGACGGCCTGGAGGTTCCCCGCGCGGTGATCTCCTGGGCCGCCCGGCTGCTGCGGCCCGGTGGGATCCTGATCATGGAGCACGCCGACGTCCAGGGAGCGGCCACCCGTGACACCGCCGCCCGGATCGGCGGCTTCGACAGCCTCAGCACCGTCCCCGATCTGACCGGCCGCGACCGCTTCCTGGTGGCGCGCCGTGCCGCCGGGGACCCGACCCCTGGAAGTGAGACACTGACCCGGTGAGCGTGCACGACACCCAGAACCCCGAAACCCGCGAGGCCGCCCTGACGGCCGCGACCGACGCCGTCCGCGCGGGCAAGCTGATCGTCCTGCCGACGGACACCGTCTACGGCATCGGCGCCGACGCCTTCACCGCCGAGTCCGTCACCGCTCTGCTGGAGGCCAAGGGCCGCGGGCGGGACACGCCACCGCCCGTCCTCGTCGGCGACCACGCCGTGCTGCTGGCCCTGGCCGTCGACGTCCCCGACTACGTCGAGCGCCTCGCCGAGGAGTTCTGGCCCGGCCCGCTGACGCTGATCCTGAAGGCCCAGCCCTCCCTGACCTGGGACCTGGGGGAGACCCGGGGCACGGTCGCCCTGCGCATGCCCGATCACGAGATCGCCCTCGAGCTGCTGCGCCGCACCGGCCCGCTCGCCGTCTCCAGCGCGAACCGCCACGGCAAGCCCGCCGCGGTGACGGTGCTGGATGCCGCCACCCAGCTCGGCGACGCCGTCGAGGAGTACCTCGACGGCGGCCCGGCCCGACTCGGCACCAGCTCCACCATCCTCGACACCACCGTCGAGCCCGCCGAGATCGTTCGCGAAGGCGCCGTGACCGCCGAGCAGATCATCGAGGTCGTCGGCGACATCTTCACCGCCCCCGAGCCAGAGCCGAGCCCCGAGGAGCGCCCGGCCGCCGACAGCGAGCCCACGGCCGACGGCTCCGAGGACACAGCCGCCGGGACCACCGCCCCTGCGGCCGATCCCGCCGGGACCGAGCTGCCCGGCGAGGACGGCACGGAGGGTGCTCCGGTCACGGCGGGAGTCGTGCCCGTCTCCGCGGACGGCGCAGGCTCCGACGACGCGGCGGGCGTGCTGGACCTGCCCTCCGAACCCGATCTCGTCGAACTCTCCTCCGAATCGGTCGCTCCCGACAGCGACCTCGCCGCTGCCGCCGGGGAATCCCCCGCCACGGAGGAGCCCACCACCGACGAGCCCGCCACGGATGCGTCCGAAGGCGGCCGCCCTGCAGCGGGGCCGGGGGACAGGCCGGAGAATCCGACCGGGTGAGGATCTATCTCTTCGTCCTCCTGGTCTCCGCGGCGGTCACCTACCTGATCACGCCCGCCGTGAGGCTGCTGGCACGGCGTGCGGGAGCCATGACCGCGGTGCGCGACCGCGACGTCCACGATTCCGTGACCCCGCGTCTCGGCGGCGTGGCGATGTTCGCCGGGGTCGCCGCCGCGATTCTCGTTGCCAGCAACGTCCCCTTCCTCGAGGGCCTGTATCGCGACTCCGGACAGCCGTGGGCGATCCTGGCGGCGGCCGGGCTGGTGTGCCTGCTCGGGGCGGCCGACGACAAGTGGGACCTGGACTGGGTGACCAAGCTCGCCGGACAGGTCCTCGCCGCCCTGCTCCTGGCCTGGCAGGGAGTCCAGCTCGTCTCCCTGCCCATCGGCGGGGTCACCCTGCTCTCCCCGCGCACCGCCCTGGTGCTGACGGTGCTGGTCGTCGTGGTGAGCATGAACGCCGTGAACTTCGTCGACGGCCTGGACGGGCTCGCCGCCGGGGTGATGGCGATCGGCGGCGCCGGGTTCTTCGTCTACGCCTACACGCTGACCCGCAGTGCCTCGACCACCGACTACTCCTCGCTCGCCGCGCTGCTGACCGCGGTGATGATCGGTGCCTGTCTGGGCTTCCTGCCGCACAACCTCACCCGGGCGCGCATCTTCATGGGAGATTCCGGCTCCATGCTGCTGGGGCTGCTGCTGGCGGCCAGCACCATCGCCGTGACCGGGCAGGTCGACCCGGCCCGGCTCTCCGGGGCGGACTTCTTCGGCCAGTTCCTGCCGATCCTGCTCCCCGTGGGCGTGATGGTGATCCCGATCCTCGACTTCGGCCTCGCCGTGGTCCGCCGGATCGGTTCGGGCCGGTCCCCGTTCCACGCCGACAAGGCGCACCTGCACCACCGCCTGCTGAGCCTGGGACACTCCAAGCGCACCGCCGTGCTGATCATGTACACGTGGACGGTGGTGATCTCGGTCGGGCTGCTGCTGCCCATCGTGCTCTCCGCCCGCGCCGTGATGATCTTCTGGGCGTGCGGACTCCTGTTCGCCGTCCTGCTCACCTTCGACCCGCTCAGATGGCGCCCAGGCCGTCACCGGAAGGAATCCGATGTCTCCGCACCCTGAGTCCCGGCGCCGCGCGGTCGGCGACCGCGCCATGCAGCGAGCCACGCTCATCGCCCTCGCCGTCGGCCTCCTGCTCGACGCCGTCGTCCTCGCCCTCGCCGCGTCCCGCCCCGATTCCGGCGCTCTCGTCGGCGCGCTCATCGGCACCGGACTGACCCTCGTGGTCGTGCTGCCCACAGTCGCGATCGCCCTGCTCGGCAAGCGCATGACGCCGGTGACGATGGCGGCCACGGTGCTCGGGTCCTGGGCCGTGAAGATGCTGATTGTGATCCTCGTCCTGGTGGCGGTCCGGGACCTCGACTCCGTCTCGACGCGCTGGATCGGTCTGGCCCTGCTGGTCGGCGCCGTCTCGGCCGTGCTGGTGGAGGCTGTACTGCTGGCACGCTCCCGTCAGCCCCTGGATGTCGAACCCGCTCGCGAGCCCGACGCGGCTCCTGACGAGCAGTGACGTTCTGTTATGCTTTCGAAGGTGCTCGACCGCTGATCACGGTGCAATACCGCAGCGAGTCCGACCACTGATCGACCACCCGGAACGCCCTGGCGTCGTCCATCGCCGTACGCACGGTGGCCGCAACGGGACTGGACTCGATCGAGATGACGGCCAAGGCCGGCGCAGCAGCGCCCGGCACTACGACCACGGGAGATCGAGCTGAACACCGCAGACGGCACTCCGGCCCTGTACGCAGAAGGCGATGAGCTCTTCCACGTCCCGAGCCTGTCGGAATTCTTCCCGGCACCGATCCTCTTCGACGGCACCTGGTTCGAGTTCAACCGCGTCCAGCTGGTGCGACTCATCGTCCTGGCCGTGGTCCTCATCGTCCTGGCGATCATCGCCTCCCGCGCCAAGCTCGTGCCCGGCCGCGTCCAGAGCATCGTCGAGCTGATGCTCGACTTCGTGAACAACACGATCATCAAGAACACGCTCGGGCTCCGCGAGGGCAAGCGCTTCGCCCCGATGCTCACCACGCTGTTCTTCCTCATCCTCGCGATGAACCTCGCCGGCGTCGTACCCGGGCTGAACCTCGCGGGCACCTCGGTGATCGGCCTGCCGCTGGTGCTGGCCCTGTGGACCTTCGTCACCTACGTCGTCTCCGGCGTCAAGGTGCACGGCTTCGGGGGCTACCTCAAGCACGAGACCATGCCTCCCGGTCTGCCCAAGCCGATCTACCTGCTGCTGGTCCCGATCGAGTTCCTCCAGGTGGTGCTGATCCGCTGGGGCTCGCTGACGATCCGACTGCTGGCCAACATGGTCGCCGGTCACATCATGATGGTCGTCTTCATCGGCCTCACGCAGGGCCTCCTGCTCTCCGCGAGCTGGCTCATCGTCGTCTCGCCGCTGGCCGGTGCGCTCGCCATAGGCATCTATGGCTTCGAGATCTTCGTCGCCGCCCTCCAGGCCTTCATCTTCACGATGCTCTCCGCGGTGTACATCCAGATGGCCATCGCCGACGAGCACTGAGCCGGCCCGCTCGCTCGACATCTTCCGTCCCCGCAAGACCCAGTTCCGCCGTCCGCCCGGGCGGCACAACGAAAGGAAACCCCTGTGGACCCGATGATTCTCTCGGAGCTCAACGGCAACGTCGCATCCGTCGGCTACGGTCTCGCCGCCATCGGCCCCGGCATCGGCATCGGCATCATCGTCGGCAAGACCGCCGAGGCGACCGCTCGCCAGCCCGAGCTGCGCAGCCAGCTCCAGACCACCATGTTCATCGGTATCGCCTTCACCGAGATCCTGACCCTGCTGGCCATCGTCACCGGCCTGCTCTTCGGCAGCTGAGGCACCCCCTATGACCTACGCCGAAGGAGAAGTCGAGGGCACCGCCCTCCTCATCCCCGCGCCGTCGGAGATCATCTGGACGCTCATCTTCGTCCTGATCTTCGCGGTCGTCTTCATGAAGTTCATCCTGCCGCGGCTCAACGCCGTGCTCGATGAGCGCTCCGAGAAGATCGAGGGCGGGCTGAAGAAGGCCGAAGAGGTCCAGCAGCAGGTCGACGACCTCAAGGCCACGCAGGAGCAGGAGCTCGCCGCCGCCCGTCAGGAGGCCGCGAGCATCCGCGACAAGGCCCGCCAGGACGGTGCGCGCATCGTCGAGGAGGCCAAGGCACAGGCCGAGGCCGAGTCGGAGCGCATCCTCGCAGCCGGCCGCCAGCAGCTCAGCGCCGAACGCCTCTCGGCCTCGGCCGAGCTGCGCGGCGAGGTCGGCTCGCTGGCCAGTGACCTGGCCTCTAAGATCGTGGGGGAGTCCCTCTCCGACGACGAGCGCTCCCGCCGTGTGATCGACCGGTTCCTGGACGACCTCGAGTCGAGCCAGTCCACCACCCGATAAGGACCCGTGATGCGAGGAACCTCCTCCACCTCATTCGGTGAGGTGCTCCAGCAGGTCGAGACCGTCTTCGCGGCGGTCGACGGCCCGCTCGAGCCCATCGCCGAGGAGCTGTTCTCGGTGGCCGACGCCATCGACTCCAGCAACCAGCTCGTCCGACTGCTCTCCGACCCCGGCCGCCCCGCCGCGGTCAAGGAGGCCTCGGTGCGTTCGCTGTTCGCCGCCCAGATCAGCCCGCAGGCGCTCGAGGTCACCCTCGAGGTCGTGCGCCGGCGCTGGTCCGAGCAGGAGGACATCCTCGACGCCCTCGAGCTGCTCGGAGTCTCCGCCCTGCTCGACCAGGCGCGCTCGGAGGGCGTGCTCGAGCGGGTCGACGAAGAGCTGTTCGAGGTCTCGCTCCTCATCGACGGCAGCGGTGAGCTCACCGGGGCCCTCGACGACGCCCGGGAGGATCCCTCGCACCGCACTCGTGTCCTGCGCCGGTTGCTGGACGGCCGCACGCACCACCTCACGGCCGTGCTCGCGGGTCGCGCCGTGGGTCGCCGCACCGATCAGAAGCCGGCGCGGCGGGTGGCGGAGTTCGCCCGCTTCGCCTCCGAGCGCCGGCGCCGCGCCTTCGCCGCGGTCGCCAGCGCCGTGCCTCTGAGCGAGACCCAGCAGGCCCGGCTCACGTCGGTCCTGACCGGGATCTACGGCCGCGAGGTGCAGATGAACTTCCAGGTCGACCCCGACGTCGTGGGCGGTCTGCGGATCCAGGTCGGCGACGACCTCTACGACGCCACCGTGCTGGCTCGGCTCTCGCGGGCCCGAGCTTCGCTGGTGGCCTGACTGAAGCCCCGACGCCCCGGCGTCCCCCAGCATCTTGTAGACCATCCCCGCCCGACGGGGAGACCGAGAGGAAGCGAAGCAGCAGATGGCGGAGCTCACGATCAGCCCGGAGGAGATCCGGAACGCCCTGGACACCGCGGTGTCCACTTATCAGGCAGGCGCCACCGAGCGCGAGGAGATCGGCCGCGTCAGCGAGGCCGCCGACGGCATCGCCCGCGTCGAAGGCCTCCCCGACGTCATGGCCAACGAGCTGGTCCGCTTCGAGGACGGCACGCTCGGACTCGCGCTGAACCTCGAACTGCGCGAGGTCGGCGTCGTCGTCCTCGGTGAGTTCACCGGCATCGAGGAGGGCCAGGAGGTCCGTCGCACGGGCCAGGTCCTCTCCGTCCCGGTGGGCGACGGCTACCTCGGCCGCGTCGTCGACCCGGTCGGCAATCCGATCGACGGGCTCGGCGAGATCGAGACCGTCGGCCGTCGCGCCCTCGAGCTGCAGGCGCCCGGCGTCATGCAGCGCAAGGAGGTCAAGCAGCCCCTGCAGACCGGGCTGAAGGCCATCGACGCCATGACCCCCATCGGCCGCGGCCAGCGTCAGCTGATCATCGGCGACCGCCAGACCGGCAAGACCGCGATCGGCATCGACACGATCCTGAACCAGAAGGCCAACTGGGCCTCGGGTGACCCCGAGAAGCAGGTGCGCTGCATCTACGTCGCCGTCGGCCAGAAGGGTTCGACCATCGCCTCGGTGCGCTCGACGCTCGAGGAGAACGGCGCGATGGAGTACACCACCATCGTGGCGGCCCCGGCCTCCGACCCGGCGGGCTTCAAGTACATCGCCCCCTACACCGGCTCGGCCATCGGCCAGCACTGGATGTACGAGGGCAAGCACGTCCTGATCGTCTTCGACGACCTGTCCAAGCAGGCGGAGGCCTACCGCGCCGTCTCGCTGCTGCTGCGCCGCCCGCCGGGCCGCGAGGCGTACCCCGGTGACGTCTTCTACCTCCACTCCCGTCTGCTCGAGCGCTGCGCGAAGCTCTCGGACGAGATGGGCGGCGGCTCGATGACCGGCCTGCCGATCATCGAGACCAAGGCCAACGACGTCTCGGCGTACATCCCGACCAACGTCATCTCGATCACCGACGGTCAGTGCTTCCTGCAGTCGGACCTGTTCAACGCGAACCAGCGCCCGGCGGTCGACGTCGGCGTCTCGGTCTCCCGCGTCGGCGGCTCCGCCCAGACCAAGGCCCTGCGCAAGGTCTCCGGCACGCTGAAGATCGCCCTGGCGCAGTACCGCGACCTGGAGTCCTTCGCGATGTTCGCCTCGGACCTGGACGCGGCCTCCAAGCAGCAGCTGAACCGCGGCGCGCGCCTGATGGAGCTGCTCAAGCAGTCCCAGTACTCGCCGTTCCCGGTCGAGGAGCAGGTGGTCTCGATCTGGGCCGGCACCAACGGCAAGTTCGACGAGATCGAGGTCGAGGACGTCCGCGACTTCGAGGCCCAGCTCCTGGAGCACCTGCGTCACAACGGGAGCGTGCTGGAGAACATCCGCAGCACGGGTCAGTTCGCCCCCGAGACGGAGGAGGAGCTCACGAAGATCCTCGAGGATGTCAAGCGGGACTACCTCGCCGGCAAGGGCGCGGAGGCCGGCCGCACCGACGAGACCGGCCGGCTCGACGCCGATCAGATCGAGCAGGAGCAGATCGTCCGCGGCTGATGCGTGAGGCCGCCGTCCGGCAGGACGGCGGCCGCCCGCCGAGGACGCATCCACCCCCGCACGAGGAGAGACATGGGAGCCCAGCAGAGGATCTACAAGCAGCGGATCAGGTCCGCCCAGGGCATGAAGAAGATCTTCAAGGCCCAGGAGATGATCGCGGCCTCGCGCATCGCCAAGGCCCACGCCCGGGTCACGGCGACCACTCCGTACGCCGAGGCGATCACCCGCGCCATCGGCTCGGTCGCCACGCACTCGAACGAGATCGCTCACCCCTTCCTGCAGGCGGAGCGCCAGGAGACCGGCCGCGTCGGCATCCTGCTGATCACCGCGGACCGCGGCATGGCCGGGGCCTACTCGCCCAATGCGATCCGTTCCGCGGAACAGCTGGCGAACCTCCTGCGGGACCAGGGCAAGGACCCGGTGATGTACGTCGTCGGCCGCAAGGGCGATTCGTACTACCGGTTCCGCAACCGTCCGCCGCACCGCTCGTGGACGCCGTACAAGGAGGAGGAGCTGCCGGACCTGGGGCGCGACATCGCCCAGACGGTCACGGCCGATCTGCTCTCCCTCGACCCGGCCGAGCACCTCGATGAGCTCTACGTGGTCGGCACCCGGTTCGAGACCCGCTTCATCCAGAAGACGGCTCAGATCCGTCTGGTGCCGATGGGGCTGGTCGAGGCGGAGACGGGGGAGCACAAGCCCACGTACCCCCTGTACGACTTCGCCCCGGACGCCGACACCGTCGTCTCGGAGCTGATCCCGCGCTACGTCGAGTCGCGGATCATCAACATCCTGCTGCAGTCGATGGCGTCCGAGCACGCCTCGCGCCAGCGGGCGATGAAGACCGCCACCGACAACGCCGAGACCCAGATCGACAAGTTCACCCGGCTGGCGAACACCGCTCGCCAGGCGGAGATCACCCAGGAGATCACCGAGATCGTCGGCGGCGCCGACGCGCTCTCGGGATCCGGCCGCACCGAACGCTGAGGCGCTGCAGCACCGCGCCGGCGTCGCACCCAGTGGAGAGAATGGACATGACCACCCTTACCGATACCCAGGCCCCCGCCGCCGAGGCGCAGGGCGCCACCGGGCGCGTCGCCCGCGTCACCGGCGCCGTCGTCGACATCGAGTTCCCCCCGGGCAGCATCCCGGACATCTACAACGCCCTGACCATCGAGATCTCCGGTGAGGGCTCCGGCCTGGAGGCCTCGACGCTCACGCTCGAGACCGCCCAGCACCTCGGCGACGGCATGGTCCGCGCGATCGCGCTGAAGCCCACCGACGGCCTCGTTCGCGGCCAGGCGGTCCTCGACACCGGCGCGGCGATCTCCGTGCCGGTGGGCGATGCGACCCTCGGCACCGTGTTCGACGTGGTGGGCAACCCGCTGAACAAGCCTGCCGACCAGCTCCAGGTCCAGGACCGCTGGCCCATCCACCGCAAGGCCCCGAACTTCGACCAGCTCGAGTCGAAGACGCAGATGTTCGAGACCGGCATCAAGTCGATCGACCTGCTGACCCCGTACGTCCAGGGCGGCAAGATCGGCCTGTTCGGCGGCGCCGGTGTGGGCAAGACGGTGCTGATCCAGGAGATGATCTACCGCGTGGCCAACAACCACGACGGCGTCTCCGTGTTCGCCGGCGTCGGCGAGCGCACCCGTGAGGGCTGGGACCTGATCGAGGAGATGACCGAGTCCGGCGTCATCGACAAGACCGCTCTGGTCTTCGGCCAGATGGACGAGCCGCCGGGCACCCGCCTCCGCGTCGCCCTGTCCGCACTGACGATGGCGGAGTACTTCCGCGATGTCCAGAGCCAGGACGTGCTGCTGTTCATCGACAACATCTTCCGCTTCACCCAGGCCGGCATGGAGGTCTCCACGCTGCTGGGCCGCATGCCCTCGGCGGTGGGCTACCAGCCCAACCTGGCGGACGAGATGGGCGTGCTGCAGGAGCGGATCACCTCGACCCGCGGCCACTCCATCACCTCGATGCAGGCCATCTACGTGCCGGCCGACGACTACACCGACCCGGCCCCGGCGACCACGTTCGCCCACCTGGATGCGACCACCGAGCTCTCCCGTGAGATCGCCTCGCGCGGCCTGTACCCGGCGATCGACCCCCTGAGCTCCACCTCGCGCATCCTCGACCCGCGGTACGTGGGTCAGGAGCACTACGACACCGCGGTGCGCGTGCGGCAGATCCTGCAGCGCAACAAGGAGCTGCAGGACATCATCGCGATGCTGGGCGTGGACGAGCTCTCCGAAGAGGACAAGGTGATCGTCTCGCGCGCCCGCCGCATCCAGCAGTTCCTCTCCCAGAACACCCACCTCGCCAAGCAGTTCACGGGCGTCGAGGGCTCGGACGTGTCGCTGCGCGACACCATCGAGGGCTTCAAGGGCATCTGCGACGGCGAGTTCGACCACATCACCGAGCAGGCGTTCTACAACGTCGGCGGCATCGACATGGTGCTCGAGAACCATCACCGGATCCAGAAGGAGCTCGGTCAGTGAGCTCCCTCGAGGTCACGTTCGTCACCGCGGATCGCACCGTCTGGTCGGGGCAGGCCGCGCAGGTCGTCGTGCCCGCGGTCGACGGCTCCATGGGCATCCTGCCGCAGATGCAGCCCACGCTCGCGATTCTCGACCGCGGCGCCGTGCGCATCATCGACCAGGACGGCTCCGTCACCGAGCGTGCGGTCCACGGCGGGTTCGTCTCGGTCGATGCCGACGTCGTCACCATCGGCGTGGATGACGCCGAGGTCCGCGACACGGATCGCTGACCGGAGCCCTCCCCGCCCATGATCGATCTGAGCATCCCGGTCCTCCTCCTGGGGACCGGGATGCTCATTCTCGTGGCGGTGGTGGTGCTGGCGGTGGGACTGGTGTGCCGCCAGCTGGCGCTGTCCCGCCAGCGCGGCGCCTTCGAGTGCAGCCTGCAGCGTCGCGGGCTGGTCGGCGGTGAGAGCTGGCAGCACGGCATGATGCGGTTCGGCACCGACCGTCTGCGCTGGTTCCGCGCCTTCTCCCTGCGGCTTCGTCCCGAGGTCGTCATCCGCCGGGCGGATGTCCTGGACGTCTCCCGCCGTCGGCTGCCGGCCCAGATCGAGGGCGGCCACGACACTTATCTGGTCGAGTTCACGATGCGCGGGGACCGGGAGATCCGCGCGATCGTCGACCTCACCTCCGGGGCGGCCCTGAATTCGTGGCTCGAAGCCGCACCGACGGGCCTGGTCCTCGGCGACGCCGACTGACCGGGAACGGGTCGCCGCCCCGTTCAGTCGCGGTTCGGCTCAGTCGCCGACCGGGATGCCGCCGCGCAGCACCGTGACCGGTCGCAGCCCGGCGTCGGTCAGCACCACGTCGGCCCGTCGGCCGGGCTCGAGGGAGCCGATCCGGTCCTGCATGCCCAGCACACCGGCCGGGACCGCGCTGGCCGCGTGCACCGCGCGGGCCAGGTCGACGCCCGCCTCGGTCACCGCAAGACGGACCACATCCAGCAGATGGGCGGTGCCGCCGGCGATCGACGTGCCGCCGGTCAGGGTCGCCACCCCGGCATCGACGGTGACGTCCAGGGCCCCGAGGCGGTACTGACCATCGGGCATGCCCGCAGCGGCCATCGCGTCGGTCACCAGCACCACGGCATCCTCCGCGGCGACGGCGAAGACGTGCGCGACGGTGCGGGCATCGAGGTGGACGCCATCGGCGATCAGCTCTGCCACCAGGTCTCCGCGCGCCGCCGCGTCCAGGGCCGCGAGCACGGGACCGGGGTCACGGTGATGGATCGGGCGCATCCCGTTGAACAGGTGGGTGGCCGTCGGTCTCGGTGAGCGGCCGTGCTCACGGCGCAGCTGCTCGCGGGAGAGTGCCACGGCGCGAGTCATCGCAGCGCTGGAGCCGTCGGTGTGCCCGAGCGAGGGCACGGCCCCGACCTCGGCGAGAGCCTCGATGACCGCATCGGCGTCCTCCGCCTCGGGGGCCACGGTCATGGTCGCCAGCGCGCCACCGGCGATCTCGGCGAGCTCCCGCACCAGATCCGGGTCGCCGGCCACGATGTGCTCGGGGTTCTGCGCGCCGCGGCGGTCGGCGGAGATGAACGGACCCTCGAGATGGATCGCGGCGATCTCCCCGTCGGCCGCGAGCCCTGCGAGGTCGCGGACCCGGTCGCGCAGGACCGCCGCCGGAGCGGTCACCAGCGAGGCCACCAGCGAGGTGGTGCCGTGGCGACGGTGCTCGCGGACCGCGGTGAGCATGTCACGAGGTCCGGAGGCGTCGGGGAAGGAGGCTCCGCCGCCGCCGTGGCAGTGCAGGTCCACCAGGCCCGGGAGGATGAGCCCGGGATGCTCGAGCGTCTCGGCGGCGCTGTGCTCCGGGGCGTGGGCGGCCGGCCCGGACCAGACGATGTCGCCTCCGGCGATCAGCACCAGCGCACCGGGGAGGACGCCGCGGTCGAGCACAGCGGTGCCGCTCAGGGCGAGGTCGACGGGAACGTTCATGCGGTCTCCTCGGTCGGGGATCAGAACAGCCGCGAGTCGACGTCGTCGATTCCGCGCAGGGCGTCGTAGTCCAGCGTCACGCAGTCGATGCCGCGGTCCTCGGCGAGCACGCGGGCCTGCGGTTTGATGGCCTGGGCGGCGAAGATGCCGCGCACCGGGGCGAGCAGCGGGTCGCGGTTGAGCAGCTCGAGATACCGGGTGAGCTGCTCGACGCCGTCGATCTCACCGCGGCGCTTGATCTCGATCGCCACGGAGGTCCCGTCGCCGTCGCGGGCGAGGATGTCGACCGGTCCGATGGCGGTGCCGTACTCGCGCCGCACCAGGGACCATCCGGTGCCCAGGGTCTCGATGTTCTGGGCCAGGAGGGCCTGCAGATGGGCCTCGATCCCGTCCTTCTGCAGCCCCGGATCCACACCCAGCTCATGGGCGGTGTCCTGGAAGGTCTCGTGCAGGCGCACCCGGAGCCGGTCCCCGGACTTGTCGTGGACGACGTCCCACTGCTCGAGCCACTCGCCCTCGGGATCGCCGGCCGCCTCCTCCGGGTCGCGCGTGCTCACGCGCAGGGTGCACGGCGGGCTCATCCAGTTCAGCGGTTTGTAGCTGCCCCCATCGGAATGGATCAGGACGCTGCCGTCGGCCTTGACGATCAGCAGCCGGGGAGCCGCGGGCAGATGGGCGGTGAGTCGACCGGTGTAGTCGACGGAACAACGAGCAACGACGAGACGCACTCCGACAGGGTACGGCACCGATGGGGTGGGCCGGGGGCTCGCATGGGGCGCGGATGAGCAGGCCATGAGGCGATCTTTACGCAGGTGCAGATGCTCACGTGGGGCTGTCGCCGAGCGCGTCCCGGCCCTATCGTGGGCAGGTCCCCCGCCTGGGCCCGCTGCCGGGCCGCCCCGAAGGAGCTTCCTACCGTGCAACGCCTCCTCGCCGTCCTCCTGGTACTGGTCGGCCTGATCGGACTGGTGCTGGGCCGCCTCGGCGAGACGACGTGGGCGCCTGCCACCGAGACCACCGCCACGGTGGAGCTCGAGGACCCGGGCCCGGCCGTGGTGATCGATCCGGGCGTGCTCTACGTCGGCGGGACGGAGGGCGAGGTCAGCATCGAAGGAGCCTCCGACGTCTCCGTGATCACCGCGGCCAACAGCGACATCGAGGCCTACCTGGCTGATACCCGCTACACCCGCATCACCGGGGCGAGCGACTGGACCACGCTGAGCACGCAGGAGGTCAACCCCGATGGGGCCGGCGAGCTGAGCGATCCGACCGGCTCGGACCTCTGGCGCAGCGTGGAGACGTCGCCGAGCCCGTTCACGATGCCGGTCGAGGACTTCGCCGAGGGGGAGACGGGGGAGAACAAGCAGGTCTACCGCGCGATCCTCGTGGTCACCGACGGCAGCGATCCCGGCGCGCAGTCCGTGTCGATCACCTGGCCGGTGGACGACGAGAACGAGTGGGTTCCCTATGCCTACGCGGGCGGTGCCGCGATCGCCGTGATCGGCCTGGTCCTGCTCGTCGTCTCGCTCGGCGGTCGCCGTCGCGAGGATGAGCTCGAGGGCGAAGCCGCGGACACGAGCGCCCACGGCACCGTCGCTGCCGGCGCTGCCGGCGCGCACCGCCCATCCTCGGAGGCCGACGGCACCGCGCCCGCCGAGACGGGCAGCGCCGACAGCGCCCCGGAGGAGCCCGCCCCGACGGAACCGTCCCGGCCGCGTCCGGGACCGCACGAAGCCGACACGGCCCCCGTGGTGATCCCCGGCGGGCGGCCCGCGGCCGGCTCCGGTTCCGACGAGCCGGCCGCCGGTGAGGAGACCGAGACCCTCGGCGTCGTCCCGGACCACAAGCTCGCATCGGACGACGAGTCGGCCCCGGTCCGCCTGTTCCAGGATCGCGACCCCGGGAACGACGGCGATGAGCCGGTCCGGCGCCTCGACGAGGACACGCTGGACGAGAACGGGCCGAGCAGCGAGGAGCGCCGATGAGCCCCCAGCGCCGATCCGCCTGGAAGGATGAACGGATGACGAGCCGACCCATCGCCCGCCGTGGCCTGTTCCTCGGTGCCGGGTCCCTGCTCGCCTCGGGAGTGCTCGCGGCATGCGGCTCCGAGCCCGAGGCGCCGCCCGCCCCGCCCGAGGGTCCTTCGCTCGCCGAGCCCACACCGGCCCAGACCGCTGAGCAGTTCGGCCGCTTCGTCGAGGAGATCAACGCGGCGGTGACCGAGGCCGACGAGGCCCGCGACGCCGAGAAGCTCGCCCCGCGGGTCTCCGGCTCCGCGGCGGAGTTCCGCGGCGCCACGTACGCGCTGATCGCGAAGGCCGAGGCGTGGGCCGAGGAGCTCACCGTGCCCGCCCCGGCGATCATCGTGCCGATGACCGCCGTGACCACGGAGTTCCCCCGCATCGCGATCGCCATGGTCGAGAACTCCGCGGAGGACGGCGCACCGTTCTTCATGGCCCTGCAGCAGGCCGATGCGAAGTCCCCGTACACGACCTGGGGATGGGCGGAGCAGAACGTGGACGTCGAGATGCCCAGCGTGGCCGACCAGCGCGTCGGCTCCGAACCGGTCACGACCGACGCCGACGGTCTGATCATGACCCCCGCCGAGGCCCTGAGCCTGTACGCCGCCACCCTCACCGATGGTGACAAGGCGGATCCCGACGACCGGCTCGCCACCGATCCCTACCTCACCGATCTGCACGAGGAGATCCAGGCCGAACGGGCCGCGCTGAACGAGGGAGTGGAGAAGGACGAGGCCGCGACCATCCGCGAGACCTACGAGGTCGACGACGCGGAGTTCGCCGGGCTGCGCACCGATGACGGCGGCGCCATCGTGATGGGGACCCTGCGGTCCACGCGCACGATGACCGTCAGGAACGACGCGACCGTGAACTATCCCGAGAGCAGGTTCACGGCGGCGGCGGGCACCCAGGAGTTCACCGAGCAGTACGTCCGCGAGTACGGCAATCTCGTCGCCCTCTACGTTCCGCCCGAGGGATCGGACGCCCAGGTCCAGCCGATCGGTGGGACCCGGACCACCTTGAGCGTCACGGGCGAGTGAGATCCCGCCGGATTTCCTGGACTGCCGGATTCCCTAGACTGTCTGCATCAGACCACGTCGAAGGAGCACTCCCGTGACCGATCCGTACGGAATCATCGACCTCGCAGCCCTGAAGCAGCCGGCAGGCTCCGGCCAGGGCGGCAACGGCGGGGGAGCGGCCGGGACCGCCGGCACTCCCGCGAAGCACGAGGTGGCCGTGACCGAGCAGGGCCTGGAGCAGCTGGTCGCCGATTCGCAGCAGATCCCGACCCTGCTGCTGGTGACCAGTTCGCGGGTCACGAACGGAGCACAGTTCCTGGGCTCCCTGCGGCGCGCCGTCGACGCCCAGGGCGGAGCGATCCGCCTGGCCACCGTCGACGCGGATACCCAGCAGCGGGTCGCCGCCGCCCTGCGCGTCGAGCAGCTGCCCACCCTGATGCTGCTCATCCTCGGCCAGGTCCAGCCGATCGTCCAGGCGGTCCTGCCGGACGCGGAGATCGACAACCTCATCACCCAGGTGCTCGAGGTCGCTCGTCAGCAGGGCATGGACACCAGCGGCGCCGGCCAGGGCGAGGACCAGGAGCCGCAGGAGGAGCCGCTGCCCCCGCTGATCGCGGAGGCGTACGAGGCGATCGAGAAGGGCGACCTCGATGCGGCCGTCGCGGCCTACGAGAAGCAGCTCAGTGACTCACCGGGCGATGCCGAGGCGAAGGCAGGACTGGCCACCGTCTCGCTGATGCGTCGCACGCAGGATGCCGAGCCCACCAAGGTCCGCGAGGACGCCGCCCAGCGCCCCGGAGACCTGGACGCGCAGCTGCTGGCCGCCGATCTCGACATGCTCGGCGGCCACGTCGACGACGCGTTCGGCCGGCTGCTCGATCAGCTCCGCGGTGCCGACCAGGAGACCAAGGACGTCGTGCGCGCCCGCCTGCTGGAGCTGTTCGAGGTGGCCGGCCCCGCCGATCCTCGCGTCGCCCCCGCACGCAAGCGCCTGGCGAACCTGCTGTTCTGACGGGCCGGCGCCCCGGGGCGGCTCTCAGACGCTATGAGGGTGGCGGGGTTGAGAGGTCTTGTGGCCCAGGGCCCCGCTATGAAGACTCGTGGATCACCCTGGTCGATGGGCGGCCGGGGTGCGCACATTCGTAGGAGGCCCTGGT
>NZ_JBZXYT010000038.1:0-34623 GCF_059391765.1 Brachybacterium sp. SYSU DS0246
CGGGTACTGCCGTCCGACGCGCCGGATCTCCTGCCACAGGGCGTCCAGCTCGGGCAGCCGGCTCACCGTCTCCGGGCGGACTCCGAGGGCCAGCAGCACCTCCTGCACAGGCTCGTGCGGGGGACTTTCGTTGTCACGACGCCGGTTGCTCCCGGGCGCGGATGGCTGGGACACGTGGTGGCCTCCTGGCGATGGCGGGTGGTCGTGAACGGCACGGCGACGGGTCAGCCGAGGGCTCCGACCCATTCGGTGCCGCCGTCCTCGAAGATCTGATGCTTCCAGATCGGCACGCGCTGCTTGACGGTGTCGACCAGGTCGTCGCAGGCGACGAAGGCCTGTTTGCGGTGCGGGGCGGAGACCGCGCAGGTCAGTGCCGAGTCGCCGATGCCCAACGGGCCGTGGCGGTGGGCGACGGCGATCATGGCGTCCGGGTAGCGCTCGGCGATCTCCCGGGCGACCTCGGCGATCACCTCGCCGGCGCTCGGATGTGCGGTGTATTCGAGGCGTTGGACTCCGCGACCTCCATCGTGATCGCGCACCACCCCGTCGAAGGTGACGACGGCGCCGCAGCGAGGGTCGCTGACGGCGTCGGCCATCTGGGCCACGGAGATCGCGCTCTCCCGTATCTCGGCCAGGCGCACCCGCTGGCCGGGCTCGCCCATCGGCGGTCCTCCGGGGATGCGCAGCCGGTGCGGATCTGCGGCGGGCTCCCCCGCGATCGGGGCCGCGCCACGGGTCGGGTCCGGCACCTGGTCCCCGGTCGCGCTGAGGCGATCACCGCCGCTCATGCGTGGTCTCCACCGTCGCGCTGTTCGAGCAGGTGGTCGAGGATCGGATCGAGCACGGTGATCCCGTCACGCACTCCCCCGCGCGACCCGGGCAGGTTCACCACGAAGCTGCGTCCCGCCATGCCGGCGACGCCCCGGCTGAGCAGCGCGGTCGGGGACTTCTCGGCACCGAGGCGGCGGACGGCCTCGAGCACGCCGGGCATCTCGCGGTGCAGCAGCGGGGCGGTCTGCTCGGGGGTGACATCGGTGGGACTGATGCCGGTGCCGCCGGAGGTGACGATGACGTCGATGCCCGCCTCGATCGCTGCGGAGAGGGCGGTGCCGACGTCCGGCCCGTCGAGCACGACGTGCCGCTCGACCTGGTCCAGTCCGCGGTCCTCGAGCCACTGGACGAGCAGGGGTCCGGTGCGATCCTCGTAGGTGCCGTCGGCCGCGCGGGTCGAGGCGATGATGACCCGGGCGGTGCCGCTCAGGGCCGGGGCGTCCTCAGGGTCGGTGCGTGCGGAGCAGTCGGCGTCGCTGCGCTGGGCGGGCATCTGTTTCATGGGGTCTCCTCCTCCGTCGCCCTGTCGCCGTCGCGCTCGCTCTCGCGGCTCCAGTCGCCGCTCTTGCCTCCGGACTTCGCGAGCACGGCGACGTCCTCGATGCGGGCCAGGTGATCGACGGCCTTGATCATGTCGTAGACCGTCAGGGCGGCCACGGTGGCTGCCGTCAGCGCCTCCATCTCCACGCCGGTGACGCCCTTGGTGCGCACGCGCGCGGTGATCTCGACGCGGTCCTCTCGCGGCGCGAGGTCCAGCTCGACGCCGGACAGCGGCAGCGGGTGGCACAGCGGGATCAGGTCGCTGGTGCGTTTGGCGCCCATGATCCCTGCGATGCGGGCGGTGGCCAGGGCCTCCCCCTTGGGCAGGTCCCCGGCGGCGATCCGCTCGACGACGTCGGGCCGGGTGCGCAGCACGGCGCGGGCGCTGGCCTCGCGTGCGGTGATGTTCTTGGCGGTCACGTCGACCATGTGGGCGGAGCCGTCGGCCCGCACGTGCGAGAGGTCGTTCATCTCTCTCCTCCGGGGATCAGCAGGGTCTCGAGGATGTCGCCGTCGCGCACCACCTCGGTGCCGACGGGGATGATCGCGAGGGCGTCGGCCGCGGCGAGCCCGCCGATCAGGTGCGAGGAGGCTCCGGCGACCAGGCGCACGCGCCCCGAGGGCAGCACGCGGGCCCGACGGTACTGCGCGAGCTGCGGCGGGGAGGACTCCTCTCCGTCCAGCTGGACGGGCAGGTGCAGTCGTCGCCGAGGCGGGGCGCCGAGTGCGGGACGGGCGATGAGTTCACAGCTCAGCAGCGCGGAGACGGGGTTGCCGGGGAAGGCGAGCCAGGGCACGCGGCGGTCGGGCAGGTCGAGGGTGCCGATGCCCTGCGGTCCGCCCGGCTGCATCGCGACCGAGGGGAACGCCATGGTGACGCCGTCGCCGGCGGCCGCGTGGCGGACCACCTCGAAGGCTCCGGCGCTGACGCCGCCGCTGGTGACGATGAGGTCGGCGTCGTGCTCGGTGACCTGGGCCCGCAGGCGGGTGACCAGTGCTGTCGCGTCATCGGGCACGGCGCCGCGGTGGACCACCTCGGCGCCGGCAGCGGTCAGGGCGGCCGCCAGTCCGGGGCCGTTGGCGTCGTACACGGCCCCGTCCGGGAGACCGGCCCCCTCGCGCTCTGCCCCGTCGGCCGCGACCTCGCTGCCGGTGGACAGCACGATCACCCGCAGCGGCACCTCGACCTCGACGTCGGAGAGGCCGCAGGCGGCGAGGTGGGCGATCCGGGCCGGCGTGAGCACCTGGCCGCTGCGCAGGATGGTGTCGCCGTGATGGGTGTCCGAGCCCCGGGCCCGCACGAAGCGCCCCGCGGCGGTGGACTGCGGCGTCAGAGTGACCGTATCGGGCGCGGCACCGGTGTCGGCGCCGGTGCCGGCACCGATGGCCGGATGGAAGCTGCCCGCCTCGCTCTCCTCGACGGGAACCACATGGTCGGCTCCCTCCGGGATCGCGGCACCGGTCATGATGGGCCGGGCCGTGCCGGAGGCGAGGCGTCCCGGGCCGTCGCCCGCGGCGATCGTCCCGCCCAGCGGCAGCGTCACCGGGACCCCGGCCGCCGAGGGAAGATCCGCACTGGCGACGGCATATCCGTCCATCTGGGAGTTGTCGTGACCGGGGACGTCGACCAGCGCCCGCTGCTGGCCGGCAGCCACCCGCCCCACGGCCTGCCCGTCGAGCGCGACCACCTCTCCCCGGCGCGAGGCGGCGAGCAGGGCGACGGCGTCTGCCACGTGCTCGGCCAGCGGGATGCGCTGGGCACCGGTCATCGTGGTGGCCTCCTTCGCGTACGGACGTCGGGCCGTCATCTCACGTGCCCTCCCGGAGGTCCCAGTATGGCCCCGCACCACCGTGGCGCCTCGGCGGTGATCACTCGCCGGGTGCCCCCATCGCCGCCCCGGATGCCCCCGGCCGGCCCACGAGGCCTATCCTGATCGGACACCCTGCAGACCGGACACTGCGCAGACCGGACACCGTGCAGACCGGGCCACCGCGAAGGGAGGGCCGCGCCATGAGTTCCCGCCGCATCGGACTGGGGATCCCCAAGCCGCGCACGACCGACGACGCCGCGCCCGAGCTGCCCGACACCTCGGACCGCCCGGCGACGCCGGCCCTTGCCGACCGGTTCGGACGCGCCGCCACCGACCTGCGGATGTCGCTGACGGACTTCTGCAACCTCCGCTGCACCTACTGCATGCCCGCCTCCGGGCTCACCTTCCTGAACAAGGACCAGATGCTCTCTCCCGAGGAGGTCGTGCGCCTGGTGCGGATCGGGGTGGAGCGCCTGGGCATCGAGCAGGTGCGCTTCACCGGCGGCGAGCCGCTGACCCGGCCCGACCTCGAGGAGATCATCGCCGGCGTCGCGGCGCTGACCCCTCGTCCCGATATCTCGCTGACCACCAACGCGATCGGGCTCGACCATCGGGCATCGCGACTGCGCGAGGCGGGGCTGGACCGCATCAACGTCTCCCTGGATTCCGTCGTCTCCGAGACCTTCGAGCGGCTCAGCCGGCGCCCCCTCCTCCACCGCGTGCTGGCCGGGATCGACGGCGCGCAGCAGGCCGGCCTGGACCCGATCAAGATCAACGCCGTGCTGCTGCCCGGGGTCAATGACCACGAGCTGCCGGAGCTGCTGGACTGGTGTCTGAGCCGCGATCTGCAGTTGCGGGTGATCGAGCAGATGCCGCTGGATGCGGACCACATCTGGGACCGCACCTCCATGATCACCGCCGCCGACGTCCACGCGATGCTGCGCCCCTCCTACGAGCTCACGCCGGTGGCCGAGGACCGCAACGGCGCTCCGGCCGAGCTGTTCGAGGTCACCGATCGTGCCACCGGGCGCCACCGCGGCCGCGTCGGCATCATCGCCTCGGTCACCGAACCGTTCTGCGCGGATTGCCGACGCACCCGCCTGACCGCCGAGGGCCGGGTGCGCACCTGCCTGTTCTCCCGGGAGGAGACGGACCTGCGCGGCACCCTGCGCTCCGAGGCCGACGACGAAGCGATCGCCGAGATCTGGCGGGCCGCCCAGTGGGGCAAGAAGGCAGGCCACGGCATGGACAGAGCGGACTTCGTCCAGCCCGAACGACCCATGAGCGCCATCGGCGGATGACCTACCAGGAGACGACGTGAGCACGCCCGACTTCTCTGATGCTGGCGCCGGCGCGAGCGGTGCCGGCGGCCGCGCCGCACTCCCCACCATCACCGTGCGCCTGTTCGCCGGTGCCGCCGCCGAGTACGGGGCCGACACCGCGAGCGTGCACGGCTCGAGCGTGCAGGACGCGATCGATGACCTGCTGAGCACCGCGACCCCGCAGGCGGCACGGGTGATCGGGCGCTCGAGCTTCCTCGTCAACGCCGTGGCCTGCACGGATCGCAGCCGACCGCTCACCGACGGGGATCGCCTCGACGTGCTGCCGCCCTTCGCGGGCGGCTGATCCGCGCGAACGGGCGTCGCGCTGCCGGCGGGGATCGGTCAGGGCGCGGGCCGCTCAGCGGCAGCGGTCAGCGCCGTCAGGACGAGCCGCCACTCCCGTGCTGACCCGGGCGATCGGCCCCGCTGCTCTGCACGGGCATGATCTCGATCCCGCTGCTCCGCGCGGCCGCGAAGCCTCCGCGCAAGGAGCGCACCCGGATCCCCCGCTCCGAGAGGACCCGCTGGGTGCTGGCCGACCGGGTCCCCGCCGCGCAGTAGAGCACCGCGCCGTCGAGTCCCTGCGGCGCGAGCTCCGGATCATCCGCCCCCGCCGGATCCAGCAGTCTGCCCATCCGCACGTGCTCGGCGCCGCGGACCATCCCGTCGGCCAGCTCCGAGCTCTCGCGGATGTCGAGCACCCGCGTCCCGGCCGCCAGCAGTGCCGGCAGCTCGTCGGGCTCGACCTCGTCGGTCCCCGGCCCCGTCGGCCCGGGCAGTCCGCACGTCACGGCGATGTCCTCGATCCGGGCGACGGGCGGGCGCTGCGGATCACGGGCGATCGGCAGCTCGTCCCAGCGGGCGCTCAGCGCGTCGTAGAGCGCGAGGCGGCCGTAGAGCACATCTCCCATACCGGCGATGACCTTGACGGCCTCCATCGCCATGGTCGATCCGATCACGCCGCACAGCATCCCCAGCACGCCGGCCTCGGCGCAGCTGGGCACCTCCCCCGGCCGCGGCGGCACGGGGTGGACGTCGCGGTAGGTGACGCCGCGGCCGCCGGCGCCCCAGAACACGCTGACCTGCCCGGCGAAGGCGAGGATCGAACCCCACACCAGCGGCACGTCGAGCAGCTCGCAGGCGTCGGAGACCAGATACCGGGTGGGGAAGTTGTCGGTCCCGTCGAGCACCAGGTCGTGGCCGTTCAGCTGCTCCAGCGCGGTGGTGGGCGTGACCGCCTCGACCACGGCCGTGACCGAGACGCCGGGATTCTGCGCCCGCAGGTGCTCACCCGCCGCCACGGCCTTGGAACGGCGGACGTCCGCGGCGGTGAACAGCACTTGCCGGTGCAGATTGGTGGCGTCGACGACGTCCGGGTCGAACACCGTGAGGGAGCCGACGCCCGCGGCGGCGAGATAGGAGAGCACAGGGGCACCGAGGCCGCCGGCGCCGATGACCGCGACCCGGGAGGCGGCCAGCCTGCGCTGCCCGAGCTCGCCCAGCTGGGGCAGGCGCATCTGGCGGGTGTAGCGCTCGCCTGGTGCGTCCGCGCCCGGCGGGCGCAGTCGCTGCGCTGGCAGAGCGCGCTCCGCGATGTCCGGCCGGCCCGCGGACCCCCGGGGTTCCGGCGGACCGCCGACGTGGGACTCGTGACGCTCGGTGACCATGGACGCAGTCTCTCTCAGAACGCTCTCCGGTGGATCAGCGGGCCCAAGACGGCCGCCCGGAGCGTGGCCCCGGCGCAGACGCGAGAGCCCCGGTCCGTGTGGACCGGGGCTCTCCCGGGCGACGGTGCGGCTACGCCGGCGCGGGGACGCGGTCAGGAACTGAGCTTGTCCGATCCCGCGACGTAGCCGATCTTGGTCCAGTCAGGGCTCTCGAAGCCCCAGGCGCCGAAGTTCGCGAGATCGTCGTGCTGGACGAAGAAGTCGTAGGACTGCCACAGCGGAATAGTGCCTGCGAGCTCCCACAGGTTCGCATCGATCTGGTTGATCAGGTCCAGGCGCTTGGCCGGGTCCGTCTCGACCGAGGCCTGGTCGACGAGGTCGTCCGTCTCGGGATCGCCGATCTTCCCGAAGTTCTGCTCCCCGTCCGACTTCCAGATCGCGTCTCCGGACGAGAGGAACGGTGTGCCGACCCACCCGAAGAGGCTCAGGTCGAACTCGCCCGGGATGACGTACTTGGCGAACAGGTCCGTCGGCGGAACCTTCTGCACCTTCATCGTGATGCCGATCGCGGCGAGCTGCTCCTGCACGACCGGGACGACCGCCTCATTGGTCTTCGACCCGTCGTTGTAGACGTAGGTGATCTCGATCGGCTCGCCGTCCTTCGTGGCGAGATCGTTCTCGAAGGTGTAGCCCGCATCCTCCAGGAGCTTCTTGGCCGCGTCGGGGTCATAGGTCCCGAGATCGCCGGCGTTGTCCTGGTAGCCCTCCTGATTCGTCATCAGCAGGTGGTTGTTCAGAGGCTCGGTGTTCTCCGGGTACGGCATCGTCGCGTTGACGGCGAGGAACACCTCTTCGCGATCGATCGCCCGGTGGATCGCCTGGCGCACGGCCTGGTCAGCAAGCGGGCGACCCTCCGCACCGTTCAGCGTGATGTGAGTCCAGTTCGGTCCGGCGGCCATTCGCAGCGTGGCGCCGCTGCCGATCATCGGCTCGACCACGGAGTACGTCGCCGGCACCGTCGTCTCGATGACATCGAGCTGGCCGTTCTGGAAACTGGTGGCAGTCGCCGCCGGATCCTCGATGGTCGTGAACAGGACCTGCTCGAGCAAGGCCTTGTCGCCCCACCAGTTCTCATCCGGCTCGAGCAGGACCGTCTTGTTCGCGGCGTCGATCTTCCCGACCGTGTACGGCCCGGCCGTCACCTTGGGCTCTTCGAGCCATCCGGTGTTGAAAGCATCCGGAGTTTCGACGAGCGAGTCCGGCATCACCGAGGCAAGCCCGATCCAGTCGGCGTACTTCTCCTTGAACGTGATCACCGCAGTGCGCTCGTTCTCACCCTGTTCGATCTTCTCGACCTTGTCGTACCCCTCGGACGATGCGATGCCGTACTCGGGTTTCGACCCGTCCATGATCGTGAAGACGTTCTCGATCGACGTGTAGTCGATCGGGGTACCGTCCGACCAGGTCATGCCCTCGTTCAACTCGATCTCCATCACCTGGGGATCTTCGGAGGTCAGCTCGAGGCGCTTGGTGTAGTGAGGGTTGGGCGTGACTTCACCAGCGGCATCGGACTGGTAGAGCTGCGGGTAAATGGCCTCCATCATGTCTGTGGTGTTGGCTTCATTGCCATCCGTGTGGAAACTATTCCAGTTCGCAGGGAAGGCGTTGTTCGCCAGGCGCAGCACGCCTCCCTCGCCGAGTTCGTCCCGCTCCATCGCATTGATGTCGTTCTGGTCGGCAGCGATCTGGTCCCCACCGCCGTCGGACGCTCCGTCGCCACTGTTCCCGGGATCCTGGCTGCATGCCGCCAGGGCTGTCATCGAGACGGTCAGAGCCGTCGCCCCCAGCATGGAACGCCGCGTCAAACGCATGTGCTTCTCCTTCACTCGCGGATCCGCTCGTCGGGCCCGCTCCACGTATGTGACCTGCACGCGATATGGGATTGCGACCTCCTTGGTCACTTCCCCGCCTGCGGTGGGTTCACCCTATGTCCGATGCGATCTACGACACGGCCGATCGTTGACGCTGTTACTCATTCGCAACACACGGTATCCGGGCATGCTCCACACGCATTTCTGCGCAGGCAGGAAAAGGGGACGGCACCCTCTGGTGCCGTCTGCTCCGGTTTCCTTCTGTGCTGGTCAGAGGGCCGTACCGGCCCCCGAGGAGACTCCTTTGTCGCCACCGAAGATGGAATGATCTATCACGTCCCGACGCCGAGCGCGAGCGATCTCCGGGTCCGGAATCGGAACAGCCGCGAGAAGTTCTCGACTGTACTCGTGCTGGGGATCGGTAAAGACGTCCTCGGTGTCCCCGAGTTCAACGATCTTCCCTTTCTGCATGACCGCGACGCGATCGGAGATGTGCCGTACGACGGAGAGATCGTGGGAGACGAACAAGAAGCTCACCCCGAGGCGCGCCTTGAGATCGGCGAGCATGGCGAGCACGCCGGCCTGCACCGTGACATCGAGGGCGGACGTGGGCTCATCGAGCACGATCAGTTTCGGATCGCAGGCCAGGGCTCGTGCCACGCCGACCCGCTGGCGCTGGCCCCCGGAGAACTCCGTGGGGAATCGCGCCGCGTGCTCGGGAAGCAGGCCGACCATCTTCAGCAGCCAGTCCACCCGCTCGTCCATGCGCTGTTTGCTGTATCCCTGGACCCGCATCGGCTCCTTGAGGATGTCGCTGATCGGCATGCGCGGGTCCAGTGCTGCCATCGGGTCCTGAAAGACGATCGTGACCTCGGAACGCAGCGCGGCGCGCTCCTTGCGGGTCAGGGCGCCGGTCTCCTTGCCCCCGATGCGTATGACGCCCTGCTGCGGAGTTCTCAATTGCATGATCTCCATGAGGGTGGTCGTCTTGCCGCACCCTGACTCACCCACCAGGGCGAGGCACTCGCCCTCACGGATATCGAAGGAGATGCCGTCGACGGCGCGCTGTTCGCCCACCTTCCGGCGGACCACTGCCCCCTTGGTGATCGGGTAGATCCGCTGCAGCTCCTCGACCTCGAGCACGGCCGGTCGCGCCTCGCGCGGCCCGCGGTCCTCGGAGCTCGCGGCGCGCTCGGCGACCTGGCGCAGCGCTGACCCCGCGACGCTCTTGGTGCCTTCGGACTCGGCCAGATCGGCCCGGGGCACCGCCGCGAGCAGGCTGCGCGTGTACTCCTCCTGCGGCCGGTAGAAGATGTCGTCGACCGGGCCGGTCTCGACCATCTTCGATTCCTTCATGACCAGGACCCGATCGGCGAATCCAGCGACCACGCCCATGTCATGGGTGATCAGCACGGTCGCGGCGCCGAGGAGCTCCTGGGCAGACTTGAGCAGGTCCAGCACCTGTGCCTGGATGGTGACGTCCAGAGCCGTGGTCGGTTCATCGGCGATGATCAGTTCGGGCTCGTTGGCGATCGCCATGGCGATCATCGCCCGCTGTCTCATCCCTCCGGAGAACTCGTGCGGGTACTGCTGTGCGCGACGTTCCGGCTCCGGAATGCCCACGGCGTGGAGAAGCTCGACCGCACGTCGATCCGCCTGCGCCTTCGAGCGTTCGGGGTGATGGATGCGTACGACCTCGGCGATCTGGCGTCCGACCTGATACACCGGGGTCAGGGCCGACAGCGGGTCCTGGAACACCATGGAGATCGTGTTGCCCCGCAGCGCGGAGAGCTCACGATCGTCCATGGTGAATACCTTGCGGCCCAGCAGGTCGATCTCACCGCTCACGCTCGCCGTGCGCGGCAGCAGGCCCATCACCGCCAGCGAGCTCACGGACTTGCCGGAACCGGACTCGCCGACGATGGCGAGCGCCTCGCCCGGACGGACCTCATAGCTGAGCTCCTGGACGGCGCGCACCGTCCCGTACTCGGAGGGGAAGGAGACGCTGAGGTCTTGCACGGACAGGATGGGTTCGGTCATTCGGCTTCCCCTCAGAGTCGGCTGGAGCCGCTGGTCGGGTCGAGGGCGTCGCGGAGAGCTTCACCCATGAGGTTGATGGAGATGACGAGCACCGCGAGGATCGCCGCCGGCGGCATCCAGGTGTAGGGCGCGGAGATGTTGTAGTCCTGCAGCACCGTGCCCAGCGAGACCTGCGGGTACTGGATGCCGAAGCCGATGAACGACAGCCCGGTCTCCCCGAGGATCGCGGCGCTCACGCCGAGCGTGGTGTCGATGATGATCCAGCTGGCGATGTTGGGAATGATGTGCCGTGTCATCGTGATGATCGGGTTGACGCCCATGAAGCGCGACGCCTGGACATACTCGGTGCGCACCAGCTGCTGGGTCATCGCGCGCAGGACGCGGGCGGTGAGCATCCAGGCGAAGCCGGCCAGGAGCGGGATCATCCACAACCAGGTCGCCTGCTGGAGCACGGGGCTGAACAGCATGAGCAGCAGCAGGGAGGGGATCACCAGGAACAGGTTGATCAGGTTGACGAGCCCGCCGTCGGCGAGTGCGCCCCATGTGGACTTGCTGCTGACGTAGCCGGCGACGACGCCGACGACGAGCGCGAGCAGGGAGGTCAGCAGGGCGGTGCCGATTCCGATCACGAGCGAGATGCGCAGGCCCTGGAGGGTGCGCGCGAAGATGTCCAGGCCGTTCTCGTTGACGCCGAACCAGTGGTAGGCGCTCGGACCCGTCAGGGCGTTGCGGAGGTCGCGCTCGAACGGCCCGTACTGATAGAGCATCGGGCCGAAGATCGCGAGCAGCACCAGCAGCGCGAACGAGATCATCCCGATCCAGGCACTGGGACTGCGCAGGAAGCGGCGGCGCAGGAGCACCCCGCGGCTCATCGACTCGAACGGGCCCGCGGTCGGCTGGTCCGCGGGCGCAGCGGCGTCCTGCGATCCCGACTCGAGGACCAGGTTGGCGTCGGGCTCGGTGCTTTCTCGAAGCTGCGCGGCGTCGTCGCTCGAGCGGATGTCGTGGGAGTTCGTCATGGTCTCACCGGATCCTCGGGTCGAGCGCGCCCTGCAGGATGTCAGCGAGCGTCGCGGAGAGCAGCGTCAGGATGGCCGTGTAGAGCACGACCCCGGCCGTGCCGTTGACGTCGGCCATCCCGATGGAGGAGATCGCGAAGCGGCCGATGCCCTGCCAGTTGAACATCAGCTCGACGAACAGGGACCCCGAGAACGCGGCCCCCACGGCGAAGGCGAAGTACTGCCCCATCGGGATCAGCGCCATGCGCAGCCCGTGCCGGGTCATCGCACGCCCGCGGGTGAGCCCCTTTGCCCGGGCGGTGCGGAGGTAGTCGCTGCCGAGGACGTCCAACGTGGTGACCTTCATGTATCGCGAGTACGAGGCGGCAGCGGTCACGGCCAGGACGATCGTCGGCATCACCAGTGCTTTGACCTGGTAGCGGATCGACTCCCAGGACCCGGGCTCGAGCAGCGGGTTGACCGGGTTGATCGCCGGCAGGCCCCAGCCGGTGCTGTCCATGATCGCCTGGTTGGCCTGTTGCACGATCAGGATGATCACGGGGGTGGGCAGGGACAGGACGAAGAAGGCCAGCAGAGTGGAGGCGCGGTCGTCGAGGGAGTCGCGACGGACCGCGGCGATCATGCCGAGCACGACGCCGACGACGGTCCCGATGATGGTGCCGAGCAGCACGAGCCGGAGGCTGATCGGGATCCTGTTGGCCAGTTCGTCGACCACCGGAACCATGGCCTTGTTGGTCCCGGTGGTCACGCCGAGATCACCACGGACCAATCCCCCGAGCCAGGTGGCGTAGCGCTCGAACAGAGGGGTGTCGGGATTGACGTTGCGCGCGTTGAGATAGAGCTGAGCACTCTCGTACGGGACCGGTTCGGTCGCCGCCGGCGGGTACAGCACTTCCTCCGGATGCATGAGGGAGGCGGCCAGCAGGTAGGCGAAGCTGGTGGCGACGAAAGCGAGGATCGCGTACGTGAGCACCCGGATCGAGACGAACCTAATCACGCTGTCTCCTGGGCAAGCTGTCCGGCATATCCTCTGTCTTCCTCTCCGTACCTGCAGGGTCGCGTCCTGCAGTACTTCGTGACCGGGAGTCCGCGTCGAGGCGGGCCCGCTACGACCCGGGATCATCACGGGACGCCGACCACATCTGTGTGGCTCGGTGAGGGTTCCCCACCCTGGGCCTGTCGAATTGCTCCGGGTCTCACCCGGTTCGCACCCCGGACACGATAGCGCCCCGGGACCCGGCAAAAGTGCCTCAACCGGGCCGCCAGGCACCAATTGACAGCCGGTTATGCTCGAATCGTGACCTTCCTGCACCTCCTCACCCTGGCACTGGGCGTCCTCGCCGCCGTCGCGGGGGCCGACCTCCTCGGCAGGAAGAGCATCGGCCCGTGGCCTATCGGGCTGCTCGCCCTCGCCCTCGTCCCGGTGGCCGGATGGCTCTACAGCGCATGGCTGGCCGCCCTGACACTCGGACTGGCGCTCGGCGCCGGCGTGGTCATGATCGCCTCCTGGACACGGACTTTCGTCGATCGCCGTCGATCGCGCCGCGAGATGTCCCGGCAACAGGCTGACGCCCGCGACCGCCAGCTCGAGGTGTCAAGCGAACGCGGCCGGTGAGCCGGCCGCGAGGCGCATGACACGAACGTGGTCGCATTCCGGCAGCTCAGCTCCGGTGGCGAGCTCCAGCAGCACCAGAGCGTCGGCACGCGCGAAGGGCAGCAGTCGACGCCCCGGTAAGAGTTCGACCCAGGCCTCACCGTCCTTCTGGCTCAGGCGTCCCGGCAATGCATGCAACGTCCTGGCTGTCGGCTCGGCCCGCGCCACGCGGTTCGACCCCTTCCCTGACGTGCGTGGCCGGGCTCCCTCCGCTGCGGCGGCGAGACGGGCTCGGGCGATGCCGGCCTCCCCGGCCAGCACAGGCCGCGCGAACAGGTGGAATCCGACGAGGGCTCCGACCGGGGTGCCGGGCAGGTGGATCACAGGCACGCCTCCAGGACCGGTGCCGAACCCCTGCGGTCCGCCGGGGCGCAGGGCTAGGTGGGCGAAGTGTGAGGTGCCGCGACCATCCGGTCCCAGCGTCGCCTTGACCACGTCATAGGCGCCGTAGCCGATGCCACCTGTCGTGATCACCAGGTCCGAATCCTCCGCGGCCTGCTCCAGCGCGCGCTGGAACTGCGCTGGAGCGTCACCGCTGCGGAGTGTGCGCGCTGTGTGGCCGAGCTCAGCGACCGCGGCGGCGAGCATCAGACCGTTGGAGTCGCGGATCCCACCGGGTTCCGGCACGCCGTGCCGGCCGTCGACGACCTCGTCGCCGGTGACCAGCACGCCCACCCGCAACCGCGGCTGCACCGTCAGGGTCGCGAGGCCCAGAGTCGCGGCGAGACCGACGAGACCGGGGCCGACGACGTCGCCGGCTTCGGCCAGCACGCAATCGCGGGCGACCTCCTCGCCCGGGCCGCGCACATGGCGACCCGGTCGCATATCGTCCGGCGGAGCAATGCGAACGGTGGTCGGAGCCTGGCCGGCGGGTTCCGCGTCGGTCCGTTCGATCTCGACGACGGAATCGGCTCCCGCCGGGATGGGCGCGCCGGTCATGATCCGGGCGGCGGTACCGGTCGGCACGTGGGGCTCCGCCGCCCCCGGCCGCGTCGCGGTGGCCGGCAGATCGGCGATCACGGGCAGCTGGACGGCATCTCCGTCGGCCAGATCGCTCGCGTGCACGGCGAAACCGTCCATCGCCGATTCGGCGACCGCCGGGAGATCCTCCGGCGCCCGGACCGGTTCCGCGAGTCGGCGCCCGCTGGATTCGGCAAGCGGGATCGGCTCACCGGTGCGCACCGGCCGCAGGCGCCCGGCCGCTGCTTCGATCAGCGAGGCGCGCCACCGCCACGGGTCGATGCGGTCAGCGGACATGGTTCTCCTCGGGGTGCTCCGTCTCGTGCTCGGGGTCCCCGCTCGGGTGGGACGTGTCCGGGCCGGGACACGCAGTCAGGCCGAGATCGGATCGGGGCCGGCATCGCGGCCTGCTGGCAGTGCTCGCCCGCGATCATCCCACGGTCCCCGGACTCGGGCCCCGAGGCCGTCCACAGCCCGGCGCCGCATCCTGCCACCGGCCCGCCCGTGGGTGCATGATGGATCCATGCGCGAGATCCGATTCGACCGCTTCGGCGGCCCCGAGGTCCTGACCCTGCACACGGACGCCCCGAGCCCCCAGCCCGGGCCCGACGAGGTGCTCGTGCGCGTGGCCTACGTGGGGCTGAATCCGCTGGACTACAAGCTGCGCGACGGCTCCTCGGGCAAGGCGAAGGAGCTGGAGCTGCCGGCGGGCACCGGTCGCGAGATGGCCGGCACGGTGATGCTCGCGGGTTCGGGCCTCGATGATGCCGAACTCGGGTCCCGCGGCCTCTCCCCCGGCACCCGCGTGTTCGGGATGCGCGCACCCGGCGACCTCCGGGGAGTGGCCGCCGAGGTCATCGCGATCGGCGCCGACGAGCTCGCCCCCATCCCGGACGAGGTCCCCGACGAGGACCTGCCCCGCTGGGCCGGCCTCGCTCTGGCCGGCCTGACGGCCATCGCCACCGTCCACGACACCGCGCAGATCCAGCCGGGCCAGACGGTGCTCGTCCACGGTGGCAGCGGCGGCGTCGGCCAGCTGCTGATCCCGATGGTGCTGGAGGCCGGCGCCGAGCGGGTCTGGGCCACCGGACGGGCGGCGAACGCCGAGCGGATCCGCGAGCTGGGCGCGACGCCCATCGCCTACGACGCCGAGGACTGGGAGGCCCAGATCCGTCAGGAGACCGGCGGCCGCGGGGTCGACGTCGTCCTCGATACGCACTACCACTCGACGTTCGAGCCCAGCCTGGACCACCTGGCCGAGGGCGGGCTCGCGGTCGCTCTGCCCACCCTGGCCGACCTCACCCCCGCGCACGAGAAGGGTGTGGAAGCACGGGTGCCGCAGATCAAGACCGGCCGCGACCGGCTGGACCGCCTGGTCCAGGGCATCCGCGCCGGCAACTATCCGCTCGAGGTCTCCCAGGTGCTGCCGCTGAGTGAGATCGCCGAGGCCCATCGCCTCCTCGAGGACGGCCACACCCGCGGCAAGCTCGTGCTCGACACGTCGGCCTGAGGCTGTTCCGCGGGGTGCCCGGCAGGGCGAGGGATCCTCGACCGCCGAACCGGTGACCCGGGACACATGCCCACCAGGTAGCCTGGTCGGCATGGTTCCGCCCTCCCCCGACGACGCTGACGCCGCGGTCCAGGCGCTCGAGCCTGTCCTCCAGCCCGCCGGATGGGCACTGCTGAACTCTCTGCCGCCGTACCGGGAGCAGGATGCCCTCCGCCAGGGCGCACGCCTTCGCGAGGCCGGGTACTCCGCTGAGCTCGTCTCGGCCGTGATGACCCAGGCACGGCTGCGCGCCAGGGCGGTCGACAAGTTCGGGGAGTTCGCCTCCTCGATGCTGTTCACCCCGCACGGCCTCGAACAGGCCACCCGACTGCCGGTCGCGGCCATGCACGCCGAGCGCTTCCAGCGCGCCGGGATCTCCTCCGTCGCCGATCTCGGCTGCGGCATCGGAGGCGACGCGATGGCCCTCGCCGGTCTCGGCCTCGAGGTCCGCGCCGTGGACCGCGACCCGCTCGCGGTCGCCGTGGCCACCATGAACCTGCGCCCCTTTCCCACCGCCACCGTGAACCTCGGCCGCGCCGAGGGCCACGACCCGACCGACACCGAGGCCATCTGGCTGGACCCGGGCCGCCGTGCCCCGGCCCGCGGAGGCACCCGCCGTCTGCACGATCCCGAGGAGTACGAGCCGCCGCTGTCGACGGTGATCGACCTCGCCCGCCGGCTCGGTCGCGGCGACGAGTTCGGACCCCTGGGGGCGAAGCTCGGCCCCGGCATCGATCGCGACGACCTGCCGGCCGAGACCGAGGTGCAGTGGCTCTCCTTCCACGGCCAGGTCCTCGAGGCCACCGCCTGGTTCGGTCCACTGGCGCGCCCCGGCGTCACCTCGTCGGCCGTGCTGATCGACCGGGACGGGGCGCACCGGCTCGATCACGGACCCGACGCCACCGCGGACCCGGGCTCCGGCCCGCTCGGCGATCATCTCTACGAGCCCGACGGCGCCGTCATCCGTGCCGGGCTCATCGGGCGTCTCGCGGCCGACCTGGACGCCCACACCGTGGATCCGACCATCGCCTACCTCACCGGTGACCGCCGGATCGACACCCCCTTCGCCCGCGGCTACTCGGTGCGGGACGTGATGCCGTTCGGCCTCAAACGCCTCATCTCCTACCTGCGCGAGCACCATCTCGGCGTCCTGGAGATCAAGAAGCGCGGCACTGCCGTGGAGCCCGACGAGCTGCGCCGCAAGCTGCGCCCCCGCCGCTTCGGCAACGAATCCGCGACCCTGATCCTCACCCGCATCGCCGGTGAGCAGGCCATCGTGATCGCCTCTCCGCACGGCTCGCCGTCCCCGCCGTCACCGGATCCGCTGCCGTGAGCCGACGGGTCGTGGCGCTCCTGCTGCTGGTCGCCGCGCTGGGCGGGGTGGGTCTGGCGACCCTCGGGGCTGCCGCGGACCGCGGCTCCGGCCCCACGTTCGTCGGTCGCACCCAGCCGGAGTTCGAGCCGCCCCTGCGCGAGAGGGAGCCCTCGCAGCCCGACCTGCCCAGCCTGAGCGAGCCGGCCGCGCCGCCGCAGTCCGACGGGAGCTCCACCGGGATCGAGATCACCCTCTGGGTGCTCGGCGCTCTCGTGGCCGCGCTGGCGGTGTGGCTGCTGCTGCGGATGCGGAAGCTGGCGCGTCCCACCCCGGCCGTCGCCGCCGACGCGGACGAGGACGAGCTGACCGCCGCGCAGGCGCAGGCCGCATTCGAGGATGCCCGAGCCCAGCTGTCCACGGTCGTCGACGCCCACGATGCCGTGATCGCCGCCTGGCTCGCGCTGGAACGGGCGATCGCCGAGGCGGGCGTGCGCCGCAGTCCCTCCCAGACCACGCTCGAGTTCGTCGTCGCAGTGCTGGGCACGCTGGAGCTGGACCGCTCATCCCTGGACCGCCTCTCCCAGCTGTACCGGCGGGCATTGTTCGACCCCACACCGCTGGCCGAGAGCGACCGCGACGAGGCCCTGACCCTCCTGGACCGCCTCACCGCCGATCTCGACGCGCCGACCGAGAGGCGATCGCCATGATCGCCGCGATCCGTCCGCTGCTGCCGCTGCTCTGGCGGGTCGCCGTCGCCCTCCTGGGGACGTTCGCGGCCCTCGGGCTCTGCGCCCTGGCCGGGCTCCTCATCCCCGTGCCGATCCCGATCGCCCTGGGCCTGGCCGCCGGGGTCCTGTGGTGGCTCCTCCACGTCGGGATCGCCCGCGCGGAGCCGCTGTACACCCCCGAGCTGGATCTCGAGACCGGCTACATCCTCCCCGACGCCCAGGACATGCGAGTGCGCCGCCTCGAGGACCTCATCCACGGCGCCCAGCCGAATCGCCGCATGACCTCCCGCGGCCTGGCCCGAGTGCTCGGGGACATCGCCGACGAGCGCGCCCGCGACCCGGATGCCCCACCGCTGAGCTCCGGCCTGCGCCGGCTGATCGCCGACGCCCGCCACCCCGACCCGCAGAGCCACCCCGTCGGCACCATCGACCGGCGCGCCCTGCACCGCTATCTCCGAGAGCTCGCCGACGGCGAGGAGAGGGACCGATGACCGACCCCACCCCCATGAACGCCTCCGAGGCCACAGCCGCCGCCCAGGCCGTGCTCGACGCCGTCGCCACCGCCGTGGTCGGCAAGCGCGAATCCCTCGAACTGGTGCTGACCGGCATCCTCGCCGGTGGCCACGTGCTGCTCGAGGACCTGCCCGGCCTCGGCAAGACCCTCGCGGCACGCTCCTTCGCCCAGGCGCTGGGGCTGCCCTTCACCCGCGCCCAGTTCACCCCCGACCTGCTGCCGGCCGACCTCACCGGCGCGGAGGTGTTCGACCAGCGCACCGGAGAGTTCGTGTTCCGCCCCGGACCGGTGTTCACCGGCCTGCTGCTGGCCGACGAGATCAACCGCACGCCCCCGAAGACGCAGTCGGCGCTGCTGGAGGCGATGCAGGAGCGCCAGGTCTCCGTCGAGGGCACCACCCGCCCCCTGCCGCAGCCCTTCCACGTGCTGGCCACCGCCAACCCGATCGAGCACGAGGGCACGTATCCGCTGCCGGAGGCGCAGCTGGACCGGTTCCTGCTGCGGCTGTCCTTCGGATATCCGACCGCCGAGCAGGAATGGGACGTCGTCTCCCGCCGGTTGGACCGGCGGCGGGAGGAGCAGACGGTGGCCGAGGTGCTCGACGGCGCCGGGCTGCTGGGCGTGCAGGCAGCGGTCGAGGACGTCCACGTCGAGGACTCGGTGGGCCACTACGCGGTCGAGCTGGTCGCCGCCACCCGCACCCATCAGCATGCCCTGGTCGGGGCCTCGCCGCGCGGCACGCTCGCCCTGATCACCTGCGCCCGCGCACTCGCGGTGATCCGCGGGCGGACCTTCGTGGTGCCCGAGGACATCAAGGCCCTCGCCCACCCCGCGCTGGATCACCGCGTGACGGTCAAGCCCGAGCTGTGGCTGCAGAACGCGACCGGTGCCGGCGTGGTCGAGGCCGTGCTCGGCCAGGTGCCGGTCCCGGCGGCCGTCGACCCCGTCGGCAGGCCGACGTGAGCGCCGGGACCGGCACGGGGCTCAGGGGTGTCCGGCGAGACCAGCCGGCGGAGAACCACGGACCCCGGCTCCCGCTGGTCCGCACCCGGCCGACGGCCGCCCTGGTGCGGGCCGCCGTGGTCGGCTGCACCGCGGTGGGCCTGGCGGTGCTGGTCGGCCGGCCGCTGCTGATCCTCGCCGGGCTGCCGCTGCTGGCGTGGGCGCTGGTGGCCCTCGCGCGGCGCATCGCCCGGGGCGAGGAGCACGGAGTCGCAGCCCCGGAGGCGTCGGCGAACCGTCGCTCGCTCGAGGAGGGCGGTACCGCCGCGGTGTCGCTGACGACCGCTCCCGGCGTGCTCACCGCGGCGACGGTCCCGATGCAGCCCCACGTCGTGTACGGACCACGGCACGGCTCCGTGACCGGCGACGGGTCCCTGCGCCTGCGGGTCAGCGCGCAGCGCTGGGGACGCGTCCGCGTGGGCCCGATACACGTGCTGGCCACCGATGCGTTCGGCGCCTTCCGCGCCCAGCAGCAGCTGCCGCCGCTGGAGGTGCAGGTGGTGCCGTCCTCGACGGTGCTCGACGCGCCGACGGAGGTCCCCACGCCCATCGGGATCAGCGGCATGCACCTCTCCCGCCGGCGCGGCGATGGCACCGCCCTCGCCGAGGTACGAGCGTTCCGGCCCGGGGACCGGCTGCACCGGATCAACTGGCGCGTCACCAGCCGCACCGGGCAGCTGCACACCAATGCCACGTTCACCGAGCAGGACACCGACGTCCTCATCGTCACCGACACCATCGCCGACATCCCGCCCGCCCCATGGGCCGGCGAGGAGGCGCCCACCAGCCTGGACATGACCGTGCGCGCCACCTCGGCGATCGCGCGCCACTACCTCACCACCGGGGACCGCGTCGCCGTGTTCGACATCGGCCATCTCATCGGGCCGGTCCGTGCCGGGACGGGGCCGCGCCAGCTGCGCGTGCTGACCGACGCCCTCTCGCGCGCCGGACGGGCCGACGGCCGCACCCGTCCCTCGCGCCGCCTGCACACAGTGCGCCCCGGAACGCTCACGGTCGTCTGCTCGCCGCTGCTGAGCCCCGATGCCGTGACGCAGATCGGCACGCTCGTCGCGCACGGGGCCGACGTGATCGTCGTGGACACCCTCCCGCCCAGCATCGGGGACGTCTCGGTGCTGCGGGGCAAGCCGATGCGCACGGACGGCAGGATCTCCGATCGCTTCTGGCCCGAGGCGTGGGCCCTGCGGCGGATGCTGCGACAGAAGACGGTGCGCGAGCTGCGCGAGGCCGGGGTCCCGGTGACGGCCTGGGAGGGCCCCTCCTCGCTCGCGCCGGTGCTGCTGTCGTTGTCCGCTGCGCGCTCGGCGCCACGGATGAGGAGGTCATGATGCGCCTGGGCAGAATGCTGGATCCGGTGGCCACCCTGCTGCTGGGGCTGTGGACCGTCAGCGGCAGCCAGTGGGCCCTCCGGGCAACCGGGCTGATCGCCATGGCGATCGCTGTGGTCCTCACGCTCCCGGGAGGGCTGTTCGTACATATCGGCACGGTGCTGGTCACGCTGGGCGTCGGCCTGTCGGTGCTGGTCCAGGTGGTCAATCCGGACAGTGACATCGGCCTGCTGGCGCCCCTGGTCATCATCCTCGCCCTCGTAGGGCAGGACGAGCTGACGCTGGTGCGCGCCGCCGGCGTGGGGGTCGCTCTGCTGGTGTCGCACTCGGCGTTCGCGCTGGCTGCCACGCTGCCCGCGCATGGCGTGTTCGAGCGCTCGGCCTGGTCTCTCGGCGGGCGCGGATTCGCGGCGGTCCTCGCTGTCAGCGTCGTGGGCGGAGTCGTGGTGCTGGCGCTCTCCGGGCTCCAGTTCGGTCCGTGGATGCTGGTCGCCGGCGTCCTGGCCGTGCTCGCCCTGCTGGCGACGGTGCTGCCCCGCACACGGTGATCCTTCCGCGCCCGGCCCTCCCCGTGAGAAGCGTCCCTGGCCTCTCCCGCGCGCGGCCGCGCAGAGCTACCGTGAACGGCATGTGGCAGATGATGGATCTCCTGTATGCGCACAAGAAGGACATGGTCGCGCCGGAGGATGCTCTCCCGGGTCGCGATGCGTATCCGTACCGGCTCGAGCGCGAGCATCTCGTGCTGGGCACCGACATGCTCGGCCCCGATGCCCCCGCGGACCCGCGCCCGTGGCCGGCGGGCAGCGAGGAGATCATCCTGGCCGGCGGCTGCTTCTGGGGCATCGAGCGCATCGCGTGGCAGATCCCGGGCGTGCACACCACCTCGGCGGGGTACGCCGGCGGCTACACGCCCCACCCCACCTACGAGGAGGTCTTCTCGGCTCGCACCGGTCACGCCGAGGCGGTCCGCGTCATCTACACCGGGGGCGACGAGACCCTGCGCGCCCTGCTGACGGAGTTCTGGCAGCAACACGACCCGACCACGGCGAACCGCCAGGGCAACGACGTCGGCACCGAGTACCGCAGCGCCGTGTACTGGACGTCCGAGGCCCAGGGCGAGCTCGTGCGCGACTCCGCGGAGCGCTACCAGGAGGCGCTCCACGGCGCCGGCCGCGGGAGCATCACCACTGAGCTGAAGCCGCTGGCGGAGGCCGGGGACGGCACGTACTACACGGCCGAGCCCGAGCATCAGCAGTTCCTCGCGAAGAATCCCGGTGCCTATTGCAATCACGGGTTCAACGGCGTCGCCTGCTCACTGGCGTGACCGGCGTGGCAGTCGCCGGCGAGGTCAGTCCGGCCGGTCGGATTCGACGCGCAGCGTGAGCTCGTCGGGGCTGGGCAGGACGAATCCGGGCGAGGCGAGGTGCTCGAGCGCCTGCTGAACGCGCCGCTCCCCGTCCGGCACGGTGACACTGAGCAGGCTCAGCATGCCGTCGCTGATCTGCAGCCGCACCAGGAAGCGGATGCCGGCACGCGTGAACTCCCCGGTCACCGGCCAGGTCTGATTCCGGGGCACGGCGAGCCGCTCGGGCTGCTCGACCACGATCTGCACGTCGCTGCTGAGATAGCCCGGATCGACACTCCGAGCGGTGGCGAGCTGGTCGCGCAGCGTCCGGGCACCGGGAAGCACCGGCCCGTCGTCGGGGGGCTCCAGCAGCGCCGCCGCGAGTGCCCTGGCCTCGCCGGGAAGATCGGCCAGTTCCGGCTCGTCGAAGATCTCGTCGATCGAGCCCCAGCGGTGGCTCTGGCCCTCCACGCTCGACATCCCGTACAGCGCCACCGTGGCGACCGCACCGAGCGCCGCCAGCAGCGGACGGGCCCGACGGACTCCCGCGCCCCGCAACCCCTCGATGATCGCCGCATCGACCCGTTCGAACGCGCCCATCATCCCCAGGGTGACGCCACCGGTGACGATGCCGTCCCGGACCGGGTCCAGCAGGGGCTGGTCCCGGCGGGCGGCATCGGCCACGATCATGCCGGTCGTCGCCGCGTACCCGAGGCGATAGGCCGCGTGGGACCACGGCCCCAGACGGCGATGCTCGATGAGGCCGAGAGCCCCGACGGCCCCGGCCGCAGCGGCGATGCGGAGCAGTCGGCCCCCGGAGAGCGTGGTCATGACCGAATACTAGAGTCTCCGTCCGAGCGAATCCTGCGCTCGACCTCCGCTCCGGGCGCGCGGGCGGCGACGTGGCAGCCAGGAATCCGCGGAGCGCGGACCGGCCGTATACCCTCGCCCCCGTGAACCTCGCCGCCCACGCCTCCCGGCCGGAGCGGGTCACGCCGCGCCCCGGTCGCGGTCACCAGCGGACGCGCCGCCTGGTCCCGCCGCTGCTGGCCGTGCTCGCGACGCTCGCCTACGGGCTGCTCGGTTCGCAGCAGTTCCACCATCTCGTCGCGCGCTCCTGGGATCTGGGAATCTTCACCCAGCTCGCCCGCGCGTACGGCGAGCTGCGCGCGCCCATCGTCCCCATCAAGGGCGACGACGTGAATCTCCTCGGCGATCACTTCCATCCGATCCTGGCCCTGCTGGCCCCGGTGTGGTGGGCGTGGCCCTCCGGGGAGGCGCTGCTGTGGGCCCAGGCCCTGCTGTTCGGCCTCTCCGCCATCCCTCTGACGCGCCTGGCCATCGATCGGCTCGGCGCGCCGCTCGGTGCGCTCACGGGCGCGGCGTACGTCTTCTCCTTCGGCCTGCAGTCGGCGGCCGCGGTGCAGTTCCACGAGATCGCCGTCGCGGTGCCGCTGCTCGCCCTGTCGCTGACCGCACTGCTGCGCGAACGGATGCTGGGTGCGATCCTCTGGGCCGCGCCGCTGGTCTTCGTCAAGGAGGATCTGGGGCTGACCGTCGCGCTGCTGGGCGGCATCATCGCCCTGCGTCACCGCGAGTACCGCACCGAAGGACTCGGCCTCGTCTGCTGGGGCGCCGGCTGGTTCATCATGGCGACGTTCGTGATCCTGCCGCTGCTGAACCCGGCAGGGCAGTACGACTACACCGATAACCTCGGCTCTCCGTTCGAGGTGTTCTGGCCGCCGATGAAATGGCTGACGGTGCTCATGCTGCTGCTGGCCGCGGGGCTGATCGGGGCTCGCTCCCCGCTGATCGCGCTGATGCTGCCGACTCTGGCGTGGCGGTTCACCGGGACGGTGGAGTTCTACTGGGATTGGTACTGGCACTACAACGCGATCCTGATGCCGATCGCGCTGGCAGCGATGCTGGATGCGCTCGGGGACAGGCGCACGGGACGGGCCACGGCCTGGCTGCGTGAGGATGCACCGATCCCCGTGCGCCGTCTCCGGATCACGGCGGTCGCCGCCTCAGCCGCGGTGACGCTGGTGCTGGCCGGGGCGATGCCGGTCCTGGACATCTTCCGGCCCCAGAAGTGGGAGCCCACCTGGCGCGCCGTACCGGCCGCCGAAGCGCTCGAGGCAGTGCCCGACGGCGCGGTGCTCGCGGTCGACATCACGCTGATGGCTCACGCGGTCCCGGATCATGACGTGCAGTGGACCCACGGGCCCAATCAGCGCGTTCCCGATTGCGTGCTGAGTGATCGGTACGCCTTCTCCTGGGACGGTCGCCCGCCCGAGGACGTCGCGCTGTGGGCGCAGCAGCGCTGGGGCACGGAGTACGAGACGACCTACGAGGACGGGGGTTTCACGGTCGTCTGCCGGCCGTAGGTCGGCGATCGGAGAGCCGGCAGGTGTGCCTCGCCGCCGGCGCCCTACGCGTCCGTGGTTCGCGAGGGCGAGGCCGACGTGGAGGTGGGGGTCGGCACCGGTGAGCCGGTTCCGCCCGGCCGGCCCTCCCCGTCCTGCGGCGGGGTAGATACCTCGTCCGACGGATCCTCGCCGTCCGGCGGAGAACTCTGGCCACCGCCCGGCTGGTCCCCTCCCTCGCCGGGCGGGTCCTCACCGTCACCCGGCAGATCCTCACCGTCGGTCGGCGGGTCCTGGCCCTCGCTCGGCGGGTCCTGTCCCTCCTCCGGATCCGGGCTCTCAGTCGGGGGCGGGTTCGGCGTGGGATCAGGGGCCGGCTCCGGGTGCGGAGCTGGCCTCGGCGCTCCACCACCGCCGCCGCTTCCGCTTCCACCACCGCTTCCGCTTCCACCGCCGTTTCCGCCGCCGCTTCCGCTTCCCGGAGTCTGCTCGCGGGACGATTCCGCCGGCTGGTCCGGTGTGGGCACGTCCTCCGCCTCGGTGGTCTCCTCGACGGTGGGCTCGGGGACCTCGGTCTGTTCAGCGGTCTCGGTCGGTTCGGGGGTCTCGCTCGGTTCCGCCGGCTCCGTCGTCGTCGCGGAGGGCTCCGGAGGCGCGGGCACGCTCGCGGGAACGGGCACGTCGCCTCCCCCGTCGGACGGCGCGGACTCGCTCTGGCGGGACTCGGTGACCTGCTCGGTATCGCCGGCGAGTGCGGCCAGCGGGCCGATTCCCACGATGCCGAAACCTGCCGCCGTGCCCACCGCGGCGACGCTCCCGGTGGCCATGAGGATGCTCGCCCACGGCCGGGTACGCAGCGGCACCTCGCTGCGGATGCCCCTGGCTCGCTTTCGCATGGATCCCCTCCCGATCACGACGGAGCTTTCCGGCCGTCGGATATTCGCCCGGCCCCCTGTTCTCCGTGAGGAAAGGATATGCCTGATGCCGCGCCGGAGAAACGGCGACTGCTGATCGCGAGGGTCACAATTCGGGGGAATGCGGTACGGAACGCCGGTGATCAGTCGATCTTCACGTGGCGCGTGCGGCGTGCGCGGGGATCGACGTGGGCCTGTTCCCGCTTTGCTCGGACGGACTCCACGCGCAGGCGCCACGGCGAGTACCTCTCGGCGGCCAGCGCGATCTGCAGGCCTCGGGAGAGCGCCTGGTCCGTCGGCGTGGCCGGCAGCGCCGCGAGCTCGTCCGCCCACTCCGGCAGCCGGTGCGCCGTGCCGCAGGCGCTCCAGCGAGCGGCGATCTGCGTGATCTGGCTGCGGGAATCGAGCATCGAGTTGCCGGCGCCGCGCACTTCCAGCAGTTCGGCACCGGGAATCCGCGCCGCCAGCTCCCGGGCGATGCGGGGCGGGGCCACCAGGTCCTGTGTTCCCGTGATCACGAGCGTGGGGGCCGTGATCGCGGGGGCCAGAGCATGCAGGTCCAGCACCTCGCCGTGGAACGGCGGCACGGCTCGGGCCTGCTCCCCGTCCACGATCAGCGCGTCCAGAGGACCTCCGTCGGCGTGGGATCCGCGGCCCAGCTCGGTGTGCGAGATCCGCGAGGTCAGATCGTGCTCCATCACGTAGGGCGTGGACTGCAACCATCCCTGATTGAGCACCTGGCGCACGCTGTTCCAGGTCAGCCGGCCACGCCCCACCGAGAGCAGGTCGACGAGCTCCCGCACCGCCGACGGCCCGCCGTGCTCGTGCACGGCGAGGACGACGGGACCGGCCCGGTGGATGTCGACGTTCTCGGCCTCGGCCAGTCGACGCAGGACCGCCGCCGTGCTCGACGTCGCCGGCTCGGTGCCGTTCCAGTACATGTCCCGCAGCGCGGCCTGGGCGACGGCTTCGTCCTCGGCGCTGGTCAGGGGCGAGTCCAGCACCAGCGAGTGCACCCGCTCGGGGTGGAGCACGGCCAGTGCCTGCGCCAGATAGGCGCCGTATCCGGTGCCGTAGACGGCGACCTGCTGCGCGCGGGCCCGGTCCAGCACCGCCAGCAGATCCCGGATCACCTCCCGCAGCGTCATGGCATGGGCCGGCAGGTCCTCCCCCGTCGCGTCCAGGCGGGAGAGCCCCACTCCCCGGTGCTCCATCATGAGCACGTCCAGCCCGTGGCCCGCAAGGTTGCGGCGCAGCGCGTCGTAGGGCAGCACGGAGGCGCGGGCGGGCCCGTCGGGGATGAGCAGCACGGGCACCTGCGGTTCGGCCACGCCGACTGAGGGATCCCAGTGCCCGGTCTCCGGCAGCCGCGACCGCACCGCCTGCCCGGTGCGCCCGCGCCGCAGCCGGCGCGGCGTGGTGCGGGCGAAGCGCAGCGGGAACAGGCGATCCTCATCCGCGGAGACCTCGCGGTAGACCGTCATCAGGTCGTTGCGGATCTGCAGCAGCTCGTCCTGCGCGGAGCGCTCGAAGAGGTCGGCCGTCTTCACGAAGGGCAGTTTCACTCGCCGGTACGGCCGTCCAGGAGTTCGGTCAGGATGTCGAGCTGGCCGGCATGGCGCGCGGTCTCCTCGACCATGTGGGCAAGCACCCAGCGGACCGTGCGGGCCTCCCGCGTCCCGCGCAGCTCCTCGTCCGGCTCGCGGCCGGCGAGCTGCGCGCGCGAGGCCTCCGTGGCGGCCGTGTACTCGGTCACCGCCTCCTCGAGCGAGGCGCCGTCCTCGAGGCTCCACTGGGACCCCGGTCCGGACTCGTCCCAGCGATAGCCCACCTCCTCGGCGGGGACGGCGCCGAGGACCTCGCGGAACCAGTAGCGCTCGGCGCCCGACAGGTGACGGAGCACTCCGGTCACCGTGGTCTGCGAGCCGACCAGACGGGCCGAGGCCTGCTCGTCGCTGAGGCCCGCGACCTTCCACACGATCGTCGCGCGCAGGAAGTCGAGGAACCCGGCGAGGGTCTCCATCTCTCCGGCGAGATCCGGCGGCTCCGGTCGCTCGCCCTCGGCGACCGCAGCGGGAGCCTCCTCGTCCGCGCTGAGGGCCTGCTCGGCGGCGAGCCGGTCGACCAGGACGTCGAGCTCGTCGGAGTCCGGCGGGGCGGGTGCGGAGCCGTCGGGGTCGTCCGTGACGGGCCCGACGGACGCGTCCGGAACCGAGGGCTCCGGCGCCATCGGGGCCGACGGGGTCCCGGCCGGCTCCACGGGCTCGCCGCGGTGGCTGGGGCTCATGATGCCGCCCCGTCGTCGGTGCCGATGGTCTTCCACAGGAACGTGTACAGCAGGGCATTCATGCGCGCGGCCTGCTCGTTGGTGGCGGCACCGCCGTGGCCTCCCTCGGTGTTCTCCCACGAGCGCACGTCGGCCCCGAGAGATTCCAGGGCGGCGGTGAACTTCCGGGCGTGCCCCGGATGGACCCGGTCATCGCGGGTGGAGGTGAGCAGGAACGTGGGCGGGTAGTCCGCCGCGCGCTCCTCGGCCAGCAGATGGTACGGGCTGAACGTGCGCAGGAACTCCCAGTCCTCGGTGTCCGGGTCGCCGTACTCGGCCATCCAGGAGTAACCGGCCAGCAGCTGGTTGTACCGCTTCATGTCCAGCAGCGGGACCTGGATGATCACGGCACCGAACAGGTCGGGGTACTGGACCAGCATGTTCCCGGTGAGCAGGCCGCCGTTGGAGCCGCCGCGCACGGCGAGGTGCTCACGATCGGTCACGCCGCGCTCGAGGAGGTCCCGGGCCACGGAGGCGAAGTCCTCGTAGGTGCGGTGACGGTTCTCGCGCAGAGCTGCCTGGTGCCAGGTGGGCCCGTACTCCCCGCCGCCGCGGATGTTGGCCAGCACATAGGTGCCGCCGCGTTCGAGCCACGCCTTGCCGATGGCTCCCAGGTAGGACGGCGTCAGGGAGATCTCGAACCCGCCGTAGCCGAACATCAGCGTCGGCGCCGGCTCGGCGGCCTCCGCACTCGCCGGTCGGGAGATCTCGAAGTACGGCACGCGGGTGCCGTCGTCGCTGGTGGCGAAGTGCTGGCTGACCTCGAGACCGTCGGCGTCGAAGCGGGCGGGGGTGGACTTGACCAGCTGGAGGTCACCGGGCTCACCGTCGGCGGGCACCTCGGAGAGGTCGCCGAGGCGCAGGGTGGTGGGTTCGATGAAGCCGGTGACGCTCACCCAGATCTCATCGTTCTCGTCGGGGTCGACGGCGGAGACCCCGAGGGAGCCGCTCAGCTCCGGGTAGAGGTCGCGGCGCACCCACTGGCCGTGCTCGTCGCGGGTGTGGACCTCGAGACGGTGGATGACATCCTCGAGGACCGAGAGCACCACCGTGCTGCGAGTGATGGTCATGTCCGCCAGCGACGTGGTCGCGGTGGGTTCGAAGAGCATGTGCAGCTCGGGCTCGCCGCGCTGGAAGCTCTCGAAGTCTCCGACGACGAGGGAGCCCGCGGGGTACGTGCCGCCCCCGATCTCCCAGTCGCTGCGGGGAGTGAAGATTCCCAGGTCCCGGTGCGCGCTGGCCTCCAGGTCCCGCGGCACCTCGATCGTCTCCAGGGTGGGCGGGGACTGACTGCGGTCGACGACATGGATGGTGTTGTCGTAGAAGGCGTGGGCCTCGATGATCCAGTCGCGCTCCCAGCCGGGCGTGGAGTCGTGGGCGGCGAAGATCGCCATGTCGTTCTCGGCGACCTCGTGGACGAGCTCGGCCTCGGCCAGGGGCGTGCCGCGCCGCCAGAGCCGAGCCTGGCGGGCGTATCCGGAGCTGGTCACGGTGCCCTCACCGAAGTCCGTGCAGACCCAGACGGTGTCCGCGTCGATCCAGCTGAGGCTCCCCTTGGCCTCGGGCCGGACGAAGCCGCCCTCGGATTCGGGGACGAAGCGCAGGGTCTCGAGGTCGAACTCGCGGGTGACGTCGGCGTCGGAACCGCCGTGGGAGAGGTCGATCAGCGCGTGACGATAGGGCTCGCCGTCGGCGGCGCCCGCGGGCCGCAGCAGGCTGGCGCCGTGCCACACCCAGTCCTCGCCCTCGGCCTCGTTCAGCGCATCGACGTCCAGCAGGATCTCCCACTCCGGCTCGTCGGTGCGGTAGGACTCCAGCGTGGTGCGCCGCCACAGCCCGCGTTCGTGCTCCGCGTCGGTCCAGAAGTTGTAGAGGTACCGCCCGCGCTTGACCACGCCGGGGATCTTGTCCTTCGCATCGAGGATCTCGCGGATCTCCTGGTGGAGGGTCTCCGCGAGCGGCGCGCCGCCGGGCTCGCGGGGATCGGGCACGGCCTCGAGCTCGGCCTCGGCGCGTGCATTGCGATCGCGGACCCAGGCCAGCGCCTCCTCGCCGGTGACATCTTCCAGCCACTGGTGCGGGTCCGAGCTGCCGTCGGCAGCGGGCAGCTGCGGGCTCGGGGCCGGCTGGGCGGCGGCGTCGGTCATCGGGTCTCCTTCTCGAAGGCGGCGAATTCGGTGAGGACGGACTTCCAGACGGCTTTCCAGGCGTCGCGTGCCTCGGCGGTCTCGAGGCGCTTGTGCTCCAGGCCCAGAGTGCAGCGGGGGTTCTCGGGCGCGCCGTCCTTGCGGGTGATGTTCACCGAGACCCGGGTGCCGTCCTGGACGGCGGCACGCCAGTAGCGCCACGTCGCGGTGTCGGTCAGCGTCGGCTCCTCGAGCCCGAGCTCCTCACGGCGCACCGGGGTCATGAAGTCGTCCCAGAGCTCGCGCACGGCGTCCGGGTCCCCGGTGACGGTGCGGGAGGCGGAGGCGGCGAAGTCCCCGTCGCAGCTCTGGCCGACGACGCGGCGGCCGATCAGCTGCTCATAGGCGATGGTCACGCCCTGTGCCCACCATTCGGTGATGTCCCAGCGCTGCGGCAGCAGGCGGGCGATGGCGGCATGATCGAGGTCGCGGCCTCCGGCGTCCTCGATGCGCTGGACCCACGTGGCCAGCGGTGTGCCGGTGCCGGACTCGACCGAGGCGGCCCGCGGGTGGTCCTGGGCGGAAGGTGTCGGCGCGCTCATGGGTTCCAGCCTACGGGGCACGCGGCGACGCAGGTCACTTCGCCGCGAAGGCCATGCCACATGGGCCCTGGTGCCTCCGCCGTGGAACACTTCTGGCATGCGTCGACGTCATCTCCTGGCTCTCGCCCCCACGGCGGCACTGGCCGCCTGCACGAACCGGTCGGACCCGATCTCGGCCGATCCCGAGGCCACCACGCCGAGCGACCCCGAAGGCACCCGGCCCGAGGAGTCCGCGGCGCCGACTCAGGAGCCCAGCACCGAACCGAGCACGCAGCCGCCGACGAGGGCGGAGGCGCTGCTCGAGGAGCTCGGCCCGCGCGAACTGGCCGGTCAGCTGGTCCTGGTCGGGATCCACGCCGGCCAGCAGATCCCGTCCGAAGTGCTCTCCGACCACCATGCCGGCGGGATCCTCCTGCTCCAGGTGTGGGAGGACGGCGACGCCGTCGACGAGATCGTGGCCGAGGCCCGGGACGGGTCCCGAGGCGACCTGGGACCTCTGATCGCGGTCGACCAGGAGGGCGGGCAGGTCAGGATGCTGCGCGGGGACGCCGCCCGTCGGACCCCGTCGGCCGAGGAGCTCGGGGAGCAGGGACCGGGCGCCGTGACGGAGGCGTACACGAGCATCGGCGAGGACCTCTCCGGCCATGGCATCGGGGTCGCGCTCGCGCCGGTGGCCGACGTGGTCGACCCCGACCTGGGAGATGCCAACGAGCCGGTCGGCGGCCTGGATCGCGGTTTCGGCACCGACCCGGAGCACGTCGCCCGATGCGTGGCCGCGGCGACCGAGGCGCTGGCGGACCGCGGGGTCACCGCGACGCTCAAGCACTTCCCGGGGCTGGGTCGGGTGGAGCAGAACACCGACTTCTCCGCCGAGGGCATCGTCGACGACGTCACCGGCGCCGACGATCCGTTCCTGGACTCCTTCGCCGCCGGGATCGAGGCCGGGGCGGGACTGGTGATGATGTCCTCTGCGATCTACCCGCGGCTGGAGCCCGACGTGCCGGCGATGTTCTCCCGCGCCGCCGTGCAGGATCTGCTGCGCGACCAGCTCGGCTTCGACGGCGTCGTGATCACCGACGACATCGGGGCCGCGGAGGCCGTCGCCGACGTTCCCGTGGCCCAGCGCGCCACGCGCCCGCTCGAGGCGGGCGGGGACGTGGTGCTGACGGCCGATGCGTCCCTGACCGGTGAGCTGGTCGACGCCATCGAGCAGTGGGCGGCCGAGAGCGAGGAGCACCGGGAGAGGTTGCAGGAGTCCGTCGGCCGCGTGCTCGCGCTCAAGGAGAGCATGGGCCTGCTCGAGGAGTGAGGCGCGGAGCGACTCGGGGAGAACGGGGCGGGCCGGTCAGCTCTTGTCGAGCGTGATGAGGTGGTTGAGCGGACCGTAGCCTCCGCGGGTGCGCCGCGAGACCTTCCACTCCTCGGCGTTCTCGATGGCGCTGGCGAGGAACTCGCGCGCCGAGGCGACGATCGTGGCCATGTCGTCGTCCGACCCCTTCTCCCCGATCTCCCCCAGCTCACCGGCCCGGTCGAACTCCTCGATGCGGGCGAGCTGCGCCGCGATCGCCGCCGACAGGGTGGAACCGGCCCCGCGCACCTTCCGCCCCGGGATCCGCTCGGCCCGCAGCAGGTCGGTGCCGCCGGGGTGGACCAGCACGTCGACCGCATCATCATCGACCAGTCGTCCACCGGTGATCAGGACGATCCGGGGGCCCAGCGCCTGCAGCGCCAGCGCCTGCCCGCGCATCTCGTCGATGGAGGTCGCGACCGGCCGGCCCAGCAGCTGAGCGGCCTCGGCCATGTTCGGGATCAGCACGTCCACCAGCGGGACCAGGGTCTCGCGCAGCGCGCGGGCACCCTCGGCGGAGATCAGGGCGGCGCCGTCGCTGCCGACCATCACCGGATCCAGGATGATCCGGCCCAGCCGGTCGCGGTGAGCGCGCACAGCGTCCGCGACGGCCTCGACCACGGCGGCGCTGCCCAGGGCGCCGATCTTGGTGGCGTCGATCCACAGGTCCTCGGCGACCGCGTCGATCTGGCTGCGGACGACGCCACCCGGAAGGTAGTGGATGCCGTGGAGCCCGTGGGTGTTCACGGCGCTGATCATGCTCACCGCGCTCGCACCGTAGGCACCCAGGGCGGTGAACGTCTTCAGGTCCGCCTGAATGCCCGACGCGCCGTCGGAGTCGGAACCGGCGATGGTCAGGACGAGGGGCGGGCGCATGCAGTCTCCATCTCTCGGGGGTCCCGGACCGGAGCGGGCGCCTCCGGTGGCCGTGTGGACGGAGAGTACCAACCGTCTCTGGAGTTCCTATCCTGGTGCGGCGCGCTGTGACCGTGCGTGCGAGAATCACCCGGGGACAGAGCCCCGAGCGGGCGTCAGGGGCCCCACAGGGCCGGGAGGTGGCAATGACTCAGGATCCCAGCGGGGAGGATCGGCAGCCCGCGTCATCCGGGCTGCCCGACTTCGCCGACCAGGACCCGAGCGCCCTGCCCGACTATCAGAGCTCTCAGGGCCCGGCCACCCTCGGTGAGCCCAGCGAGCGCGCGCGCAAGCGCACCCTGGCCGTGGTGCTGTCGGTGGTGGGATCCGGCGTGGTGCTGCTGGCCATCGTCGCGCTGGTGCTGTCCCAGACCGTGTTCCGCTCGGTCCTGGAGGAGGACGACGCCCCTACCGCGGACGGACCCGAGACGCGCAGCGCCGAAGGCCAGTCCGAGTACGTGCCCGACCCCGAGGACCCGGACATCGCCCCTCCCCCGCCGATCTTCACCCAGGAACCCACCACGGAGTGCTCGATCCCTGACAGCGGCGCCCAGGCGCCCTCGCCGGATCCCGGCACCGTCCGCGGGGGCGACCTCGAGTACACCGTGCCCGACGGGTGGGACTTCCCCTGGGGCAGCCAGCCGCTGCCCTACATGAGCGAGGTCGGGGCCAAGGCGCGAGAGGTCGAGCAGCCCTGGTACAGCGTGGTCAACGTCGGCCGCGTCACCTGGCCCGAGGAGGACGACGGCGGGTACCCCGGCCTGGAGGGCGCCGCCGTCGCGATCTTCCAGTGCTACGCCACCACCTCCGGCGTCGTGGAGTACTTCGGGGAGAACCCCGACATCACGGACTACCGCTCCGAGACCATGACCGTGGACGGCCAGCCCGCATGGATCGTGCAGGCCACGTACCACTTCGAGGATCCCGACGTGCTGGAGAGCTCGTCCGCCTCCGTGGTCACCTCGATCGTCGTGGAGGGCCCGAACGGTCCCAGCGCCCTGGCCAGTGACGTCGCCGCCGACCAGCCCGAACATGTCGAAGACCTCGAGAACATCATCGCCAGCCTCGACGTCGTCGAGTGACGCCGGCGTGCGAGCCCGGCCCAGAAGGAGCAGACAGTGTCTACCGGACCGCAGTACACCCCGACCCCGCAGACGCCCGGCCCGGGCGGCGGCCGCGGGACTGCCCTCCTGACCGGCGCCATCGCGTTCGCCGTGGTCTTCCTGCTGATCGTGGCCATCACCGTCGGGTACCTCGTGGTGCGCTCCTCCGGGGGGTCGGGCGGCGCATCGCCCACCTCGGTCTCGAACTCCTCGACCCCCGCGGATCCGGAGACGAGCGAGGAGACGGAGGAGCCGACGGCCGTCGAGGAGGAGCTGTGCTGGCAGCCGCCCTTCGAGCGGACGTCCTCGAACCCCTCCGGGAAGCTGCGCGGCGGCGGGCTGGAGTTCATCCCCCCGTCGACCTTCACCGGCCGGCAGGACAACCTCTTCCCCTACTTCCTCAATGACACCCAGGTCGCCACGGCCCCCGTGGAGGAGTCCTGGATCTCCACGCTCCATGTCGGGAAGGTCGAGTGGCAGCCGGGGGTCGACTACCCCGGCGACGAGGCCGCCTCCGAACGCATCGTCGACTGCATGTTCCGACTGACCGACTGGGGGGACGCGACGGGCCGCACCCTCGACGACGAGGTCACCGAGCCGGTCACCGTCGCCGGAATGCCCGGATACCGCACCACCGCGACCGTCAACTGGCAGAACGACCCGCTCGAGAAAACGGACGCCACCCGGATCACGGTCGTCGTGGTCGATACCGACGAGGGGCCGAGCGCCTTCATCTCGGAGATCGCCGTCGGCGTCACCGAGCACGAGGAGGGCGCCGAGGAGGCCTTCTCGTCCCTGACCGGACTGTCCGGCTGAGACCCGGCCTCAGACGACCGCCGAGGCCAGGCGGCAGAGGTTGTCCAGCAGCATCATGGGCATCGGCCGGCGGCGCCACTCCTCCAGGGTGAGCTCGCGGCTGCGGGAGCGGTAGACGTCCTCGACCTCGTGCATCTTCTCCATGAAGTCGGTGCCGCCGACCATGATCGTGCTCTCCATGTCGAGGATGAACGAGCGGATGTCCATGTTCGAGGACCCGATCACGGTCACCGAGTCGTCGATGGTCACGTGCTTGGCGTGCAGGATCGTCGGCGCCCGGTAGAGCTGGATCCGCACCCCGGCCTCCAGCAGCGCCGTGTAGTAGGAGCGCTGGGCATGGAAGACGAGGAACTGGTCCCCGATCTCGGAGACGAACAGTTCGATCTCCACTCCCCGGCGTGCGGCGGTGATCAGCGCCGAGAGCATCGACTCGTCGGGCACGAAGTAGGGGCTGACGGCGCTGATGCGATGGGTCGCCGAGTAGAACAGCTGGTTCAGCAGCAGCAGGTTGTTCTCGAGCACGAATCCCGGGCCGCTGGGCACCAGCTGGCACTCGCAGGTGCCCGAGGTGTCCTCCGGAGCCGCGACCAGGG
>NZ_JBZXYT010000039.1:0-33042 GCF_059391765.1 Brachybacterium sp. SYSU DS0246
CACGACGCCAGCGACTTCGATCTCGACGCCATCGCCGACGACCTCCAGCAGCTGGCCGAGAGCAAGAACCTAGACAGCGTCGAGGACCTCCGCACCGCTGACTTCTGGGCCGCCGTGGAGAAGCACCGCCACCAGTCCTGACGCGACGCCAGCTCTGACGCGACGCCGGCTCTGACGCCGCGCCCGCCTGACGCGACGCCGGCTCTGATACCGCGCCCGCCTGACGCGACGCCGGCTCTGATACCGCGCCCGCGTCCGCCGAGCGGCACCGATCCTGGACGCGTGCGTTTTTTTGGACAAGTCCAGAAAACGCGCTAGGGTGGGCGTCATGCCGAACGCCGACCGCGCCCCCGCTCTGCGGAACGCCGGTCTGCGCGTGACCGCCCCGAGGCTGGCGACCCTGGAGGTCGTCGCCGAACACCCCCACGCCGATGCCGACTCCGTCGCCCATGCCGTCCGGGAGCGCCTGGGAGCGGTCTCCCGCCAGGCCGTGTACGACGTCCTGCACGCCCTGACCGAGGTCGAGCTGCTGCGACGTGTCCCCGTCGCGGGCCGCAGCGCCCGCTACGAGCTGCACGAGCACGACAACCACCACCACCTCGAATGCCGCGTCTGCGGGCGCCTCGAGGATGTCCCGTGCGCCATCGGCGAGGCCCCCTGCCTGCTGCCCCACGACGACCTCGGCTTCGAGATCGAGGTCGCCGAGGTCGTCTACCGCGGGGTGTGCGCCGCGTGTCGCGACGAGGCCGCCACGCCCGCCGTCCCGACCGGTGCGTCGGCATCCTCCACCGCTGCCGCCGCTCAGCTCGACTCGCCCGCTTCGTCCTCGCCCTGATCGCTCCGGCCCTGCCGGTGCGAGACGGGCCGTCGTCTGTCCGCCTTTCGTGACAACTTGTCAGTACCCATCACCAACCCAGGAGAAGTACATGAACGACTTCGACCCCACAAAGAAGAGCACCACGGAGTCCGGTGCTCCGCGCGAGTCCGACGCGCACTCGCTGAGCGTCGGGGCCGACGGCCCGCTGCTGCTCCACGACGTCGCCCTGGTCGAGAAGCTGGCCCGCTTCGACCGCGAGCGCGTCCCGGAGCGCAGCCCCCACGCGAAGGGCTCCGGCGCCTTCGGTGAGCTCGAGGTGACCGAGGACGTCTCGAAGTACACCAAGGCGGACCTCTTCCAGCCCGGCCGCAAGACCCCGCTGCTGCTGCGCTTCTCCACCGTCGCCGGCGAGCTGGGCTCGCCCGACACCTGGCGCGACGTGCGCGGCTTCGCGCTGAAGTTCTACACGCAGGAGGGCAACTACGACCTGGTCGGGAACAACACCCCGATCTTCTTCCTGCGCGACCCGATGAAGTTCCCCGACTTCATCCACTCCCAGAAGCGCACCCCGGATTCGGGCCTGCGCGACAACACCATGCAGTGGGACTTCTGGACCAACTCCCCCGAGAGCGCCCACCAGGTCACCTACCTCATGGGCGACCGCGGCCTGCCCAAGACCTGGCGCCACATGAACGGCTACGGCTCGCACACCTACATGTGGGTCAACGCCGACGGCGAGAAGTTCTGGGTCAAGTACCACTTCCACACCGACCAGGGCATGGAGTTCCTCTCCAACGAGGAGGCCGACCGCCTCGCCGGCACCGACGGCGACTACCACCGCCGGGATCTCTTCGAGTCCATCGCGGGCGGGAACTTCCCCAGCTGGACCGTCTCGGTGCAGGTGATCCCGTACGAGGACGCGAAGCACTACCGCTTCAACATCTTCGACCTGACCAAGACGGTCTCCCACGAGGACTACCCGCTGATCAAGGTCGGCACGATGACCCTGAACCGCAACCCGGTCAACCACTTCGCCCAGGTCGAGCAGGCCGCGTTCAGCCCCTCGAACACGGTGCCCGGTATCGGCCTGTCCCCGGACAAGATGCTGCTGGGCCGCTCGTTCTCCTACCCGGACGCGCAGCGCCACCGCATCGGCACCAACTTCAACCAGCTGCCGGTGAACCAGCCGATCGTGCCCACGAACTCCTACGACAAGGAAGGGTTCATGGAGTTCCTGCACAGCGGGGACGCGCCGGTGTACGCACCGAACTCCTACGGCCGCGCCTACCAGGACACCCAGGGCCCCTCGGAGAACGGCTGGGAGGCCGACGGGGAGATGGTGCGCGCCGCCTACACCCTGCACGCCGAGGACGACGACTTCGGTCAGGCCGGCACGCTGGTGCGGGAGGTCTTCGACGACGCCGCCCGTGATCGCCTGGTCGAGACCGTCTCCGGTGCCCTGAGCACCGTCGAGGAGCCGGTCCTGTCCAAGGCCCTGCAGTACTGGAAGAACATCGATACCACCATCGGCGAGCGGATCGAGCTGGCCGTCGGCACCGCCAAGGCGGATCAGCAGCCCGGCGGGGACCCGCTGGAGGCCTGAGCCACCGGAACCGGGTCCAGCGTGCGGCCCGGCCGCGGACGAGAGGAAGCGGCCCGTCCCTCACACGTGGGGGACGGGCCGCTTCTGTACGTCGTCGGTGGCTCGCGCTGTCGCGGTCTGTCCGGGAGTCTGGCGCCGGCCGGCGTCGCTCACACCACGAGGACCTCGCTGGGGGCGGACAGCAGCAGCTTCTGCACGGTCAGGCCCAGCAGGTGACGGGCCAGGTCCTTCTGGCGCCGGATGCCCAGGACCAGCAGTTCGGCCTTCTCCTCCTCGACCACCGTCAGCAGCACCTCGGCGATGTCCTCCTCGGTGTGCTCCTGGCGGATCTCCACGCGCACGGGAGCCTGCCGCAGCTGGTCACGAGCGATCTCGAGCTGCTGGTCGTCGGCGTGGCGGGGGTCTTCGGTGACCCCTTCGCGCACGATGTTGACCACGATCAGCGGGCCGCCTCGCAGCTCCGCCTGCTCACGTGCAGCTGCCAGCGCCTTGAATCCCACGTCGGTGGGGATGAATCCGACGACGACTGCCATCTGTTCTCCTGAGGTGCGGTCCGGGCCCGGCCCGCGCCCGGTCAGCGCGCGCCTGCCCCCGATCCTACGGGCTCGGCCCGAGCTCCCGGCACGAGGGGCCTGACCGGGTGGACGGCCGGGAACGTCGTGGTCGTGATCGAAGCGGCCCGGACGATCCTCAGAACTCGGAACGGGCCGAGGACGTCGGTTCGGGGGAGCGCCGCTGGCCCGAGAGCTTCTGGATCTCGTCCATGATCCGCGCGTTCATCACGCGTCGCCGGACCCCCTTGGACAGACTGGGATCGACGTCGGCGATGTCCAGCGGCTCTCCCACGCGCACGCTGACGGTGCCGCGCTCGGGGATCGCCGTGGTGAACAGATGCTGAGTGCCCTTCAGCCCGACGGGGATGACGGGGCACCCCGATTCCAGCGCGAGCCAGGCGGCGCCCTGCTTGCCCGGATGCAGCAGCCCGTCCTTGGAACGTGCTCCCTCGGGGTAGATCCCGAAACCGGAGCCCTCGCGGAGAATCTCCAGAGCCGCTTGCAGCGCGCCCTTGCCGGACGAGAGCGCCTCGCGATCCACCGGCACGGCGCCGACGGCATCGAAGAACCAGCGCAGGACGCTGCCCTTGATCCCTTGATGCGCCCAGAGCGTGTCCTTGGCCACGAAGCGCACCTGCCGGGGGAAGACCACCGGGATGACGAAGCTGTCGATGTTGGCCAGGTGGTTCGAGGCGATGATGAAGCCGCCCTCGCGCGGCACGTTCTCCATCCCCGTGACCCGGGGGTTCCATGCGAGCCGCACGAGCGGCCTGACGACCGTGCGAGCACCGAAGTAGAAGCGGCTGGCCACGTAGTCCTCCTGAGACGTCTGAGATCGCCGTCTACGATATCCCCGCCGGCCGTGGCCGGGTTGCCGCCGCCGGATGCTGTCGGCCCGGATGATGTGCAGGTCGCGCCGGTGAAGCCGCTGACTTCGGGTCCGGCTCGGTGTGGTAGAACAGGCGTGCGTCACGCGCCGATTCCGGAGGCGCGATGAGGCAGTAGGGCGGTCGCTGCGTCCGCTGCGCGCATGCGGTGGGCGCTGCCGATCTCCGCCGATCCCGAGGAGCCTGTCGATGCCGAAGACCTTGAACGTCGCCGTGATCGGTGCCGGAACGATGGCGCAGGCCGTGCACCTTCCGGTGCTGCGGCGGCGCTGGGACCGGTTCACCGTCGCCGCCCTGGTCGACCACTCGCCGCGTCGGCGCCGGGAGGCCTCCGACGTGTGGGGCATCGGTGAGGACAAGCGCTACGAGTCGGTCGGCGATCTCATCGCAGCGGTGCGCGCCAAGACGCTCTCGCTCGATGCGGCCGTCCTGGCGACCGACGGTCTCCACGTCGAGGACCTGCTGCAGCTGATGCGCCGCGGGATCCCCGTGCTGGTCGAGCCCCCGCTGGGGTTCTCCGCCGAGGAGGTGGCCAAGGTCGCCGATTTCGAGCGGATGACGGGTCGGCGCCTGGTGATGATGGCCTACCCGCAGCAGTACGACGAATCCGTCGCGCGCATGTCGGAGCAGATCGCCACCAAGGACCTGCGGATGGTCGATCACGAAGTGCTGATGCCGGCCAGCCAGCCGCTGTTCGGCGGAGCGCACGTGACGAGCTCCTCCTACGACCTGCCCTCCGATGTGCGCTCGCAGCGCCGCTCCGATCTCCAGGCCGCCGTCGTCGCCGGCTCCGGCGAGGGCGCCACCCAGCGCGACCGCGACCTGTATGTGAAGGGCCTGCTGACCGGGGTGGCCCACCAGATGGCCGTGATGGAGGCGGTGTACGGGCCGATCACCCGCGTGACGGCGGTGCGCCACTGGCCCAAGGGCGTCATCCCCGGCTCCCTCGAGATCCTCGGCGAGCTCGAAGGCGGAGCGCATGTGCGCCTGGTGTGGCATTACCTGCCCTTCGCGCCCGAGTACTCCGAGCACATCAAGGTGCTCTCCGCGCGTCGCCGCATGGAGGTCGAGCTTCCCGCTCCCTCGCATGGCGACCGCCGCTCCAGTGTCGCTTTGCGGGAGAAGAAGGGCGGCGCCGTCCAGGAGACGGCGACCGTGGCCACGAAGGGCAGCGTCGAAGCCATGTGGGAGGCGTTCCACAGCTTCGTCGAGAAGGGCGTCCGGCCCGTCTCCGGCGCCGAGGAGGCACGCAACCAGGTCACGCTCCTGCGGGAGGTGCTCTCCACGATCGTGGTCGCCGACGGTCGCAGCCTCGATCCCGCCCCCGACGCGGCCGACGACGAACAGGGGAGCGACAGCGAGGCCGAGAGCGCTGATCCGTCTGCCTCCGGGCCGCTCGACTCCGAACCGGCTGCGGAGACGCTGGAACAGGAGCCGGCGACGGCCGCCGACGTGGCGGGAGCGCCGGACGGCGAACCGCCGGCCCTGGAACCGGAATCGCAGCCGGCGCCGGAGACGCTCGAGCAGGAGCCGGCCACCCCGTCGCCCCACAGCAGTCCGGCGGATCAGCGTCCGACGGAGCAGCGACAGCCCGTCGTCCCCGCCGCCGCGAGCGATCCGAGCGGACTCCCGGAGCCCACCAACCCCACCGAGCCCATCGACTATCCCGACGCGGAGCCAGGTGCCGCGCCGCGGACGGGCCGTGACGTCCTGGACGTGTGGAATCTCCGATCGGTCGGTCTGGACGAATCGACCTGGCCTCCCGAGCCGCACAGGACCTCCGATGCACAGCGCGAGGGCGACGATTCGGCGGGCGGCTCGGCGGCGCCGGCCGCGTCGCCCGAGGGCACCGGCGACGACGAGGCCGCGTCCCCGCAGGGCTCCGAGACGACCGGCACTGACCCGTCGGCGGAGTCGACGGCTGGCGAGTACCGCAACCGCCCCTCCTGAGGAATCGCCACCGCCCCTCCTGAGGAACTGCATGTGCGGCGCGCTGCCGCCGCGGACGTGCCGCAGGGCGCCATGACGCCCCGGGCGGCAGTGGCCCGGACGGCTCACGAGGCGACACGCCGGTGAGGCGAAGGCTGTCCGCAAGAAGCCGGTCGCGACACGCCCGGGGCGTCGCATGGTGCCCCGTAGGGGCGCGCCGATACTGCGCCGAGAAATCAAGTACGACGTCCCGTCGAGGCACGCCGACGACACGCCGACGACACGCCGACGCCACGCCGGCGACACGCCGCGACGCGCCCGGACACGCCGGGGATCCGGAACACATCTGCGCCCGGTCCGGGCTCGCCGAGGGCCCCCGCTCAGCAGCGCCGTCCACCGCGATCGCGGTCTGTCCGACCCCCTGTCCACACTGTGATGTGCACGCATCCTCGGTCTTCTCCTCGGTCTTCGTGCGTGGCTCGCGATTCGCGTCCCCAGCTGCCCCGAGCCATCCACATCCCGTCCCCACCGCCTTGTGGATGACAATCTTGTAACTCAGTACATCTTGTGGTCGTTCCTCTCGGGCACCACTAGGTGTAGTGTTGGTGCTGTCGCAGCGATCCGGCCCTCCCGGGGACCGTCCGCCACATCGAAAGCTCTGATGAGGCGGCGGTGGGGAGCCTCCGGAGGCCTGTGACGTGGTCCATCGGACCTCCCCGGAACATCTGCACACACCACGCTCCTCGCGCTCTCGGCGCGGCGCTCGAGAAAGGCCCCTTCCCTTGGACATCACCGTGTACTCCAAGCCCCTCTGCGTGCAGTGCGACGCGACCAAGCGCGCCCTGAACAAGGCCGGCGTCGCCTACGACGTCGTCGACATCACCGAGGACGCCGAGGCGCTGGCGCGCATCAAGTCCATGGGCTACGCGCAGGCTCCCGTGGTCATCACGGAGCAGGATCACTGGTCCGGCTTCCGTCCCGACAAGATCAAGGCGATCGCGGGCGCCGGCTCGCAGCGTTCGGCCGCCGCGATCTGAGCTGTCACCAGGAGGCGTCGGCGTGACGAAGCTCGTCTACTTCTCCTCGGTCTCGGGCAACACTCACCGCTTCATCGAGAAGCTCGGGATGCCGGCCCGGCGCATCCCGCTCTACGCCCAGGAGGAGCACCTCGTCGCCGATGAGGAGTTCGTCCTGGTGGTCCCGACCTACGGCGGGGGCAACGGCCGCGGTGCCGTCCCCAAGCAGGTCATCAAGTTCCTCAACGATGAACGCAACCGGAGCCTCATCCGTGGCGTGATCGGTGGCGGCAACACCAACTTCGGGGACGCGTACTGCGCGGCAGGGGATGTCATCTCCGCCAAGTGCCGCGTCCCGCACATGTACAGATTCGAACTGTTCGGTACCCCTCGCGACGTGCAGCGGGTCCACGACGGATTGGAAGAGTTTTGGCGACACTGACCGAGATGCCCCCACTCGAGCACAACAGGCAGCTCGACTACCACGCCCTGAACGCGATGCTGAACCTCTACGGAGCGGACGGCCAGATCCAGTTCGACAAGGATCGCCTCGCGGCGCGGGAGTACTTCCTGCAGCACGTGAACCCCAATACGGTGTTCTTCCACTCGCTGCGCGAGAAGCTCGACTACCTGGTCGAGAACAAGTACTACGAGCCCGAGCTGCTGGAGAAGTACGACTTCTCCTTCATCGAGTCGCTGTCGGAGCAGGCCTTCGCCAAGAAGTTCCGCTTCCCGACGTTCCTGGGCGCGTTCAAGTACTACACCTCGTACACGCTGAAGACGTTCGACGGCAAGCGGTACCTGGAGCGCTTCGAGGACCGCGTGGTGATGGTGGCCCTCACCCTCGCCGAGGGCGATGAGCAGCTGGCCCGCAACCTCGTCGACGAGATCCTCGACGGCCGCTTCCAGCCGGCCACCCCCACCTTCCTCAACGCCGGCAAGGCACAGCGCGGTGAGCTGGTCTCCTGCTTCCTGCTGCGCATCGAGGACAACATGGAGTCGATCGGTCGTTCGATCAACTCCGCGCTGCAGCTGTCCAAGCGCGGCGGCGGCGTGGCACTGCTGCTGAGCAACGTGCGCGAGTACGGCGCACCGATCAAGCACATCGAGAACCAGTCCAGCGGCGTCATCCCCGTGATGAAGCTGCTGGAGGACTCCTTCTCCTACGCGAACCAGCTGGGTGCGCGTCAGGGCGCCGGTGCGGTGTACCTCAACGCCCACCACCCGGACATCCTGCGCTTCCTGGACACCAAGCGCGAGAACGCCGACGAGAAGATCCGCATCAAGACTCTCTCGCTCGGCGTGGTCATCCCCGACATCACCTTCGAGCTCGCGAAGAAGAACGAGCCGATGTACCTGTTCTCCCCGTACGACGTGGAGCGCGAGTACGGCAAGCCGTTCGCCGACGTGAACGTCTCCGATCACTACCGCGAGATGGTCGACAACCCGAACATCTCCAAGAAGAAGATCAAGGCGCGCGACTTCTTCCAGATCCTGGCGGAGATCCAGTTCGAGTCCGGCTACCCGTACATCATGTTCGAGGACACCGCGAACCGGGCGAACCCGATCCCGGGCAAGATCACCCACTCGAATCTGTGCTCGGAGATCCTGCAGGTCTCGACCCCCTCGTCGATGAACACGGACCTGAGCTACGACGAGCTGGGCCGGGACATCTCCTGCAACCTCGGTTCGCTGAACATCGCCAAGACGATGGATTCCGACGACTTCTCGCGCACCATCGAGACCGCGATCCGCGGCCTCACCTCGGTCTCGGACCACTCCGACATCGAGTCGGTGCCGACGATCGCCGAGGGCAACCGCGCCTCGCACGCCATCGGTCTGGGCCAGATGAACCTCCACGGCTACCTCGCCCGCGAGTCCATCTTCTACGGCTCCGACGAGGGCCTGGACTTCACGAACATGTACTTCTACGCGGTCACCTACAACGCCATCAAGGCGTCGAACAAGATCGCCAAGGAGCGCGGCGAGGTCTTCTACGACTTCGAGAACTCGAAGTACGGCACCGGCGAGTACTTCGACAAGTACATCGAGCAGACGTGGGAGCCGCGCACCGAGAAGGTCCGCAGCCTGTTCGCGAACTCCAGCGTGCACCTGCCCACGCCGGAGGACTGGAAGCAGCTGCGCGACGAGGTCCAGAAGCACGGCATGTACAACGCCTACCTGCAGGCGGTGCCGCCGACCGGCTCCATCTCCTACATCAACCACTCGACCAGCTCGATCCACCCGATCGTCTCCAAGATCGAGATCCGCAAGGAAGGCAAGATCGGCCGCGTCTACTACCCGGCGCCGTACATGACCAACGACAACCTCGAGTACTACGAGGATGCGTACGAGATCGGGTACGAGAAGATCATCGACACCTACGCCGAGGCCACGCAGCACGTGGACCAGGGTCTGTCGCTGACGCTGTTCTTCCCGGACACCGCGACCACGCGCGATATCAACAAGGCGCAGATCTACGCCTGGCGCAAGGGCATCAAGTCCCTCTACTACATCCGCCTGCGGCAGATGGCGATCGAGGGCACCGAGGTCGAGGGCTGCGTCAGCTGCATGCTCTGACCTCTCGTCCGCCGAGGTGACGCCGGGGTCCGGACACGGGAAGCACCGTGTCCGGGCCCCGGCGTTCTTGCGCGCGGCGAACTGTAGTCAGCCCGAACAGCCACGGATCGATGGCAGCCGCAGTATCAGCATCCGGTGCCCCGGCAAGCCGCACACATCGGTGGACGTACTCTCCGCAGTAACCGCTGGACCCCTCACGAGCCCACGACCAGCGGGGAAGGAACTCACCCATGACGCACCCGCACTCCGACGATGTGACGAGGGCGCCGGCGCCGGATACTGACGGTGCGCCGGCCGACCGTCCGCGCGTCGTCATCGCCGCGAACCTGCCCGAGGAGCTGTGCCGCGGGATCGAGGAGGCAGAGCCGCGCGCCGAGGTGATCCGGGACCACTCCCTCTATCCTCCTCGCCGCGGCGCCGCTGACTGGCACGGCGACCCGGAGCACCGGCGCACGGCCGCGCAGCAGCGCGCTTACGAGGAGATGGTGGATTCCGCCGACGTGCTCTTCAGCCTGCCGGACGGCGACCCCGCTGGTCTGGCGCGCACTGTCCGGACGAATCCGGGACTGCGATGGGTCCAGACGATGGCAGCCGGGGGAGGAGCGCAGGTGCGCGCCGCCGGACTCACCGAGGATGAGCTCGAGCGCCTGACGGTCACCACCGCCGCCGGGGTGCACGCGGAACCGCTCGCGGAGTTCGCCCTGCTCGGTGTGCTGGCCGGCGCCAAGACCCTGCCCCGCCTCCAGGAGCTCCAGCGGCGTCACCAGTGGGGCGGGCGGCTGGAGATGCGCCACGTCAGCGAGATGACGGTGCTGATCGTCGGTCTCGGGGGCATCGGCGCGATGTGCGCGCAGAAGTTCTCCGCGCTGGGGGCGCGCGTCATGGGCACCACCCGCAGCGGCGAGCCCGTCGACGGCGTCGATGAGCTGGTCCCGATCGAGAAGCTGGCCCGCGCCGCTCGCGAGGCCGACGCGATCGTCGTGACCCTGCCCGGGACCGACCGCACAGCGGGCCTGGTCGGCGCCGACGTCCTCGAGGGTCTGCGTGAGGGAACGATCCTGGTCAACGTCGGCCGCGGGACCGTCATCGACGAGGACGCGCTGCTGGCCGCGCTCGAGGACGGCCGGATCTGCTACGCCGCCCTCGACGTCACCGCGACCGAGCCGCTGCCCGCCGAGAGTGCGCTGTGGGACCACCCGAACGTGCTGATCTCGCCGCACACGGCAGCGGTGAGTGCTCGCGAGGACGACCGGATCGTGACGCTCTTCATCGACAACCTGCGCCGCTTCGTCGACGGCCGGCCCATGCGGAACGTGGTCGACACGGTCGAGTTCTACTGAAGCTCGAGGTCTACCGAGCCAGCCGCTCCCGCCTCTCGTGCCGGCCGTAGGTCATCCGTCGCAGCAGCATCTCGGCCGGCCCGCGGAGGCTTCGAGAGTCCATGAAGGCGGCGATCGGCAGCGAGATCAGCCAGACCGCGAGGGCGATGGCGACGGCCGGGGCCGTGCTCAGCTGCGCGCCGAGGCCGAACCCCCAGCCGGCCATGATCGGGGCCAACAGCAGTGACTGGAACAGGTAGAACGTCAGCGACCGCTGGCCGACGGCGCTCAGGGCGCGTACCAGGGGCCCGGGCCGGGCGTTCGTGACCGGCATCTCGGTCGCCGCAGGAACGCCGTAGGCGCGCTGCGCCGGGGTCTGTTCCGCCGTCGCGCCGGATCGGGACGCCGGACCCTCCGCACTGAGCGCCGCGGCTGGGAGCCCGTGCCTCTCCAGCCGCGCCGCGAGCAGGCCGAACGCGGCCGCGTAGCCGACGCCGCAGGCCATGCCCGAGACCGAGGTGATCCCGACGAAGCCCCAGGCGACCGCCTCCGGCATGGGCAGCACACCCACGTACGTCAGAGCGTCCGGCAGCCCGCCCAGCCAGCCGACGGCGATGCCGCCGATCGCGACGCGACGCAGCAGCCGGACGTGGCGCCACGGCTCGTCGAGCACCCGATGACGGGCGGCGATCCACCCCAGCAGGATCATCAGCGGTGGGCCCATGAAAACGGCCGGCACGAGCGCGAACAGCCACATCCCGGTGCGCGTCAGGATCGAGATCAGGTACGGCTGCCCGTAGGCCAAGTCCCGGATGAAACCCATTCCGAAGCCGGCCATTCCCGCCTCCATCTCCGCGAGCGTCTCCGGCGGGGCGAGGAAGGCCAGCACCAGCGCGCTGACGGCGGAGAAGAGCGCATACAGCACCATGATCGAGGTCAGCACGATCAGCCAGATGGCGAGGGTGCGGGTGCGCCGGCCGAAGAAGATCCACACCAGCAGCAGGGCGGCGACCGCGTACGCCCCCAGGATGTCCCCGTAGAACAGCAGCGCCGCATGCAGGAATCCCAGCAGCAGCATCGCCCAGTGCCGGCGCCGCATCATGATCCGGACGACGCCGGCTTCCATGCCGCGGTCGATGCGGGAGCGGTAGAACTGCACCATGCCGTAGCCGAACAGGAACGCGAACAGCGGCATCGCCCGGTGGTCGACGGCGACGGTCATGACGAACTGCACCGCGGAATCGAGCGGGCCCATCGCCGGGATGTGGGGGCTCATGCCGACGGACCCCTCATGGCCCCACAGGTACCAGGAGACGTTGGCCATCGCGATCAGGGCGAGCATCAGGCCGCGGGAGATGTCCGGGGCCAGGGAACGGCGTGGGCGGGACGGGGCGGCAGGGGAGCGGGGAACCGTGGGCGAGCTGGTCACGTCGGCGCCTTTCGGGTCGGCGAGGCAGAGCGGTGAATCCGGTCGATGCGCCGTCGCACCCGAGGTGCAGCGTCGTCCCCTGAGGTGCGGCGTCGTCCCTTGCGAACCTAGCCGCGCCCGCAGCCGCTGTCGCGGGACGAAAGTCGGGTTTGTGTCACGGGTGTCGAGGAGGCGCGCCGCCATCGTGCTGGGCGCCCGGAGGCGGCCCGCGCACCGCAGCGGAGGGCTTGCTCACGCCGAGGAAGGTGAACGTCGCGGCGTTCGCCGCTGCCCCGGCGGAGGGTGTCGATTCCCACCGCGCCGGAGGGCCGTCGGTGCGCCGCCGGGAGGGCCCCACTGCCTACACTGGCGAGCACTGACTCTCCCCGATTCTTCTGACAGTGAGGCTGCGGTGAACGACCACCTGAAGACGACGGTCCAGGCCATCAACTGGAACCGGATCCCGGACCCGAAGGACCAGGAGGTCTGGGACCGCCTGACCGGAAACTTCTGGCTGCCCGAGAAGGTGCCGCTGTCCAACGACATCCAGTCCTGGAACCGGCTGCCCGATCACGAGAAGACGCTGACCATGCGGGTCTTCACCGGGCTGACCCTGCTGGACACCGTGCAGGGGACCGTCGGCGCCGTCTCCCTGATCCCCGATGCGATCACCCAGCACGAGGAGGCGGTGTACACCAACATCGCCTTCATGGAGTCGGTGCACGCGAAGTCCTACTCCCAGATCTTCTCGACGCTGTCGGACACCAAGCAGATCGACGAGGCCTTCCGCTGGAGCGAGTTCAACGAGCCGCTGCAGAAGAAGGCGCGGATCGTCATGGACTACTACCAGGGCGATGACCCGGAGAAGCGGAAGGTCGCGTCCACCCTGCTGGAGTCCTTCCTGTTCTACTCCGGCTTCTACCTGCCGATGCACTACTCCAGCCACGGCGAGCTGACCAACACCGCCGACATCATCCGCCTGATCATCCGTGACGAGGCCGTCCACGGCTACTACATCGGGTACAAGTTCCAGAAGGCCATGGAGCAGGCCTCCCCGGAGCGCCGCGCGGAGCTCAAGGACTACACGATGTCCCTCCTGCTCGAGCTGTACGAGAACGAGGAGGAGTACACCGAGGATCTCTACGACCCGGTGGGCTGGACCGAGGAGGTCAAGACCTTCTTGCGCTACAACGCCAACAAGGCGCTGATGAACCTCGGCTACGAGTCGCTGTTCCCGCAGGACTCCACGGAGGTCAATCCCGCGATCCTCGCCGCCCTGTCCCCGAACGCCGACGAGAACCACGACTTCTTCTCCGGCTCCGGCTCCAGCTACGTGATGGGCAAGGCCGTCGAGACCGAGGACGACGACTGGGACTTCTGAGGCTCTGACCCCGGGACGCCGAGGCGTGCTCCCCGGACCCCGCCCGAAGGCGCCGGACGCGAACGTCCGGCGCCTTCGGCGTATCGACCCGCGCCCGGTGGGCGACTCGCCGGTGCAGCATCATGCGGCCGATGAGAACGCCGATGCGATCCTGCGCAGGCGCGACGCCGAGTTGACCGATGCCTCCGAGGCCGACGTCCTCGTGGGACGCGCCTGCCCGCGCTGCGGCTCCTCCCGGCACGGGCGCCCCTGGGCCCGCGTGCCCGGGCGCGGCGACGAGGTCTCGGTCAGCCTGTCCCGCGCCGGCCCGCACCTGGTCACGGCGGTCACCACTGAGGGCGCCGTCGGCGTCGACATCGAGTCGGTGGCCGCGGTCGGCGCCGAGTGGGATCCGGGCCTGGTGCTGCACCCCGGCGAGGCAGGCCTCGATGGCGGCGCAGCGCGCGGCGCTGTGGTGCGGCAAGGAGGCGCGAACCGAGCGGTTAAGGACTGCATGCCAGCAGTCGCCCTGGTCACGGAGCGATCTCGGTGCCCCCGGGGGCGCGCTGCTCACTGCGCCTTCCCCTGGAGCGAGCACCCTCCTATCGTGACGGGTACCACAGTGAATCCCGCGTCGAGGAGGAAACATGTCGGAGCAAGAAGCTGGCCAGGTCACCGGGACGAAGGACAAGCACTACAACCTGGTGTGGTTCCTGGAGTCCTGCCTGAACAACGCGTTGCGCATGGAGACCTACGTCAAGGACGCGGAGCGGGACGGTGACACCGAACTCGCCGAGCTCTTCTCCAAAGCGCAGCACGAGAGCACCAAGGGAGCTGAGCAGGCCAAGTCCCTGCTCGCCTCACGACTGGCCTCGCAGTGACACGGACGGCCGCGGACCGGCGGCCCGCCGCGGCGCGCACTGCACTGCGCACTCCGGATTATTCGGCGACGAGGCGCTGACCGGCCGTGCCCAAGCGGCACGACGTCGTGATCGAGTCCTCGCCATACCGCCTGGTCGTCCGCGTGACCTGCGGTTTCGCGACGATCTGGTCGTCAGTCGCCGTGCGGGGCCAGAATGCGTGCGTAACACCCCGTCCCCTTCCCCTCAACGAATGGAGAACGTGTCATGGGACTTATCGGACTGATCATCTCGTGGATCATCATCGGCGCGATCATCGGCCTCCTAGCTCGCGCGATCATGCCGGGCAAGCAGGCCATGGGGCTGGGGATGACGATCGTCCTCGGCGTCGTCGGTGCGATCGTCGGCGGCTTCATCGGCGGCCTGTTCGGTGGTAACGGCATCGGCGGGATCATGGACAACCCGTGGAGCATCGGCACCATCCTGCTGTCCATCGTCGGCGCGATCATCGTGATGGCGATCTACGGCTTCGCAACCAAGGGCCGCGCCTGACCTCAGGCCACTAGCGTCCGCACCACGACGGCGCCGTCCCGGGACTCCCGGGGCGGCGCCGTCGGCATGTGCGGGGGCAGGTCATCGCCCACGCCGTGGGTATCGCCGGTGACGGGTGTCGATAATCTGAGGACATGCGGCGACGGCACCGCCTCACGGAGCTCGAGCAGCGTGAGCACCTCGCGCTGCGCTTCGGGCTGATCCTGCGGCGCGACTTCGGTCCGCTCGCGGTGCGCGACCGTGCCTCGAGCGAGGTCCGACGGGCACTGGCCGTGCCCTACTACTCACTGCTGCACCACGCCAACGTGGTCCCGCGGGCGGCGACGGCGCAGCGCGGGAGGCTGATCGGCAGCATCGCGGTGCAGGTCGATGCCGCCGGCCTCTCGGCGCGAGCCGTCTCCGCGCGCGCCGAACAGATCGCGCGGGTGCTGATCGCGGAGTACGACGCCCACGGGATCATCTACGGAGTCCGGGCCACTACCTGGGACAGCGCCGCAGGAACCGGGCGCGTCGACCTCGACCTCGCCAGCAGCGCGGACGTCCCCTCCCAGCACGCCGTCACGGGAGGGGACCTGACCCCGGTGCTGACGGCCATGCTGGAGGCCGTGCGTCCGGCGGGAATCGAGCTGGCCGTGGTCCGCGACCCGTTCGATGTGCGGGAGCAGCCCGCCTCATCATGGCGATGGGTGTTCCCGATCCGCTCCGGCGAGGCCGTCGAGGAGTTCCACGATCTGCACCGGGAGATGTCCTTCGCTGTGCTCAGCCGGCTGGTCACCGCGCAGCCGCGTGATCTGCGTCCGCTCAAATCGGTTCCCGCGCACTACGTCGATCTTCCCGGCGGGCAATGACCCCGCTGAGTGCCGACCACGTGCCGGTCGACCGGCTGGGGCGTGCGCGGAGGTGTTCGCTCCGCGGCCCGATCGACGTCTCACTCCACCTCGCGCGAGATCGGTACGTCCGTCAGTCGATCCCCGGTGGCGCGGACGTCGATGCGGCCGGAGGACCAGCGTGCGGTGTCCGCTGCCAGGGCCTCGAGGTGGGACGGCTCGAGGAGCACCTGCACGGTCGCGGCGCGCGCGGAGTAGACGGTGGGCTCGACGTGCGCGCCGTGCGCGGCGGCCCACTGGCGCACCGCATTCTCGGCGGCCCCGATCTCGGCGAGCGGAACGTCCAGCTCGGCGACGGTGAGATGGGTGCGGCGCAGCACCGTGGCCTCGGAGGCCGCCTGCTCCACGGCGGCGGTGTAGGCCCGCATCAGGCCGCCGGCCCCCAGTTTCACGCCGCCGAAGTAGCGGGTGACGATCGCCAGCGTGTCGACCAGGCCGGCATGCAGGAGTGACTGGAGCATCGGCATGCCCGCCGTGCCGGACGGTTCGCCGTCGTCGCTGGAGCGGTTCACCTCGGCGGCGTCGCCCCGAGCGCCGATCACGAGAGCGGTGCAGTGGTGGCGGGCGTCGGGGTGGTCGCGTCGGGCGGCCCGGATGCGGTCCTCGGCCTGGTGGAGGTCCTCGACCCGGTGCAGTCGGGTGAGGAAGCGGGAACGCTTCTCGACCAGTTCCGTCTCCACATCGGCGGCGAGAACGAGTGGATCGGGCATGGAGCCGAGTCTAGGGCGACGGTAGTCTGCTCGAGGTTGCAGCTCGATTCCCAGGAGGATCCCCATGACCGTCCCGAACTCCGCTCCCGTGCCCCCGCCGGGCTCGATGGGTCAGCAGCACCCAGGGTCCGGCTCCGGTCGGAAGAAGTTCGGCAGTGTGCCGAACATCCTTGTCATCGTCGGGGCGATCATCCTGGTGCTCAGCATCGCCATCGGCATCACCGTCACGGTGCTCGGCATCACCAGGACAGCCGGCGGGCTGGGTGACATCGAGGTGTTCGACAGCGGCAGCGGGTCGGTCACCGCGGAGGCCGGTGACGATATCCAGTTCTACGCCGAGGAGGGCACCCAGATCCCCACGTGCGAGGTGATGGGCCCCTCGCCCGAGGCGATCGGCGAGGGCACGCATCAGACGAGCAGCACCACCAAGGAGGGGAGGACCTGGGCGTCCTTCGACTCGATCACGGCGAACGAGGCGGGGGAGTACTCCTTCGACTGCGGCGGCACGCCTGTCGCCGTCGGCCCGCCGGTCTCCATCGGTGGGATCTTCGGGGCCGTCGGAGGCGTCCTGCTGGGCCTGGGCGGCGGTTTCCTCGGATTCGTGCTGGTCGTGATCGGCGTGATCCTCCTGATCATCCGTCGTCGTGCCTCGTGAGCGCCCCCGATCCCCGCGGTCCAGCAGAGGCGCGGTGACGGCGGGCAGATCCGCTGCCGCCCGCGACGTCAAGGGCTGAGGGACGCGACAGGGCCCGGCAGGATCGTGATGATCCTGCCGGGCCCTGTCGTGCTCAGGAGCGCCCCGGGTGCGCCCTTGTCGTCCTACGGCCTCGAGCGGGCCCGCGGACGGAGGAGCCCGCCTCAGGCGTCCTCGGTCACCAGCGGGTAGACGCCGTTCTCGTCGTGGACCTCGCGGCCGGTGACCGGCGGGTTGAACACGCACACGCACTTGATCTCGGTGCGGGGCCGCACGATGTGCTTGTCGTGGTCGTTGAGCAGGTAGAGGCTGCCCGGCGCCAGCTGGTGCTTCTCGCCGGTGGCCAGATCCTCGATCTCCCCCTCGCCCTGGGTGATGAAGACCGCCTCGATGTGGTTGGCGTACCAGAAGTAGCTCTCGGTCCCGGCGTAGAGCGTGGTCTCGTGCACGGAGAAGCCGACGCCCTCCTTCGCCAGGATGATGCGCTTGCTGCGCCAGTTCTCGGACTTGATGTCCGCGTCGGTGTCGGTGACCTCATCGAGGGTGCGAACGAGCATGGGGGAATTCCTCTCCGTGGATGAACGGGGTCCTGCGGTCCCCGAGCGGGCGCTCAGGGAGACGTCGGCCCGCCCCGGAGCTGGAGCGGGCCGACGGGGGTGGGGTGCTCAGGCGGTCAGCGCCTCGGCGACGGCCTGGTCGATGATGTCCAGCCCCTGGCGGAGCTGGTCCTCGGGGATCGTGAGCGCCGGCAGCAGCTTGACGACCTCGTCGTCGGGCCCGGAGGTCTCCACCAGCAGACCGAGCTCGAAAGCACGGTCGGTGACCTTGCCGGCCAGCTCGCCGCTGGGCATCCCCAGGCCGCGGGCGAGGCCGCGGCCCTTGACGATGAGCTCGTGGTCCTCGAAGCGGGCGGCCAGCTGGTTGAAGCGGCTCTCGATGTAGGCGCCCTTCTTGATGGTCTCCTTCTGGAGCTCGTCGTCGCTCCAGAACAGCTCGATCGCCTTGGTGGCGGTCGCGAAGGCGGGGCCGATGCCGCGGAAGGTGCCGTTGTGCTCGCCGGGCTCCCAGATGTCCAGCTCGGGCTTGATCAGCGTCAGCGCCATCGGCAGGCCGTAGCCGCTGATGGACTTCGAGAGCGTGACCATGTCGGGCTTGATGCCGGCCTCCTCGAAGGAGAAGAAGCCGCCGGTGCGGCCGCAGCCCATCTGGATGTCGTCGACGATCAGCAGGATCTCGTGCTTCGCGCACAGATCGGCGAGGCCGCGCAGCCATTCGGCGCGGGCGGCGTTGATGCCGCCCTCGCCCTGGACGGACTCGACGATGACGGCGGCGGGCTTGTTCAGGCCGCTGCCGCCGTCGGTGAGCAGACGCTCGAGGTACATGAAGTCCGGGACGACCTGGCCGAAGTAGTCATCGAACGGCATCGGGGTGGCGTGGACCAGGGGGATGCCGGCGCCGCCGCGCTTCATCGAGTTGCCGGTCACCGACAGCGCACCGAGCGTCATCCCGTGGAAGCCGTTGGTGAAGTTCACGACGGACTCGCGCCCGGTGACCTTGCGGGCCAGTTTCAGGGCGGCCTCGACGGCGTTGGCGCCGCCCGGGCCGGGGAAGGCCATCACGTAGTCGAGGTTGCGCGGCTCGAGGATCTGCGACTTGAAGGTCTCCAGGAACTGGCGGCGCACGTCGGTGAACATGTCCAGGCCGTGGACGACGCGGTCCTCGAGGAAGTGGTCGATGACGACCTTCTTCAGCTCGGGGTGGTTGTGGCCGTAGTTCAGGGCGCCGGCGCCGGCGAAGAAGTCGATGTACTCCCGGCCGTCCTCGGCGGTCAGCGTGCTGCCGGTGGCGTGGGTGAACGTGGTGGGCCAGCTGCGGGAGTAGCTGCGGACCTGGGACTCGAGCTCAATGGCATTGGTGGGTGCGGTCGTCGTCATGTGGTGCCTTCTCCCTGATGGATGGGTGCGGATGGTCTGTGGGGTCCTGTGGGCGCACGGAGACGCCCGTCTCGACGGGTGAGGTGTGGGAAGCGCAGCGCATTCATGCGCCGGGGCGCAGGTCTCCGATCACGTGGAGCAGTTCGGCGCCGTGGCCCTCGTCGGGGAAGTGGCTCTCCTCGAACAGCGGCTCGATCGTGTGGCTGGCGCCATGGCGCTCGGCGAGGGAGGCGAACAGGCGCTGGGAGGCGCTGTTGTCCTCGGTGATGGTGGTCTCCAGTGCGGTCACCGACGGGAGATCCTCCAGCAGCGCCTCCAGCAGCCGGGCTGCCACGCGCTGGCCTCGCATCGACTCGTCGACGGCGATCTGCCAGATGAACAGCCGCTCGGGAGCGTCCGGGCGGAGGTATCCGAGTACGAAGCCGACGACCTCTCCCTCGTGCAGGGCCACCCGGGAGGTCGCCGCGAAGTCACGGGCGAGCAGCAGGTAGGCGTAGGAGGTGTTCAGGTCGAGAGATCCGCTGTCCCGGGCAACGCGCCAGATGTCGGCGCCATGGCTCTGAGCAGGCGCAGTGATCGTGAGGTCGGCGGCGGGGGAGCTGGATCGGGTCGTGCGTCGGTTCGAGTCGGAGTGGTTTTCGATCGTCGTCAACGGGCCCATAACGATCCCCAACGCTATCGAGAACGCCGACGGATGTGGACCCCGGGTCCTCGCGGAGAGGCCTCCGCTCGGAGTGTCGTAACGAAAACGTGACCGCCGACGTCCTGCTCGTCGGATTGTCGGACAAGGCCCTCCTATACGTGCCGACCTGCGCAAACGTTGTCGCGGTCGGCTCGATGGCGGCCGGGGACGAGAACTCTCTGTGTTGTGCGTCACGAGTGCCCGGATCGCGGGCTCCCGCGCGCGCAGACATGAGTGAGTCACCGGGGCCTCCCCGCGCCGAATCGCGACGGACCTGGAGGGGCACTGGGTACCGTCATGGCATGACTCCTCTGGAATCACTCAATGAATGGCTGGGAAACGCCGAGGGCTGGCTGTGGACCTGGGCAGGGATGCCCGTGGTCGTCGTGCTCGCCCTGTACTTCACGATCCGCTCCCGGGGAGTGCAGTTCCGGATGATCCCGGCGATGTTCGGCGCGATCACGCAGAAGGCGCAGCGTGAGCAGCGCGGAGCGGGCCGCAACCGCATCGTGAGGACCAAGTCCCTCAGCGCGTTCCAGGCCTTCAGCGTCTCCGCGGCCGCGCGCGTGGGCACCGGCAACATCTCCGGCGTGGCCGGGGCGATCTTCCTGGGCGGGCCGGGCGCCGTGCTGTGGATGTGGGTGATGTGCCTGCTCACCAGCGCTGCCAGCTTCATCGAATCCACCCTCGCCCAGCTGTGGAAGTCCCGTGCCGAGGACACCTACAAGGGCGGGCCGGCCTTCTACATCCAGCGGGGGCTCGGCAGCCGCGGCTTCGGGCTGCTCTTCGCCGTCCTGTTCATCTTCTGCTTCGCCTTCGCCTTCACCTCGCTGCAGGCCAACACCATCGTCGACGCGTTCAGCGGTGCGGTCGCGATCTACGCGGATCCTGCAGGGATGCCGTGGATGCCTGTCGTGCTCGGTGTGGTGCTGGCCGTCCTCACCGGCGTGATCGTCTTCGGCGGGATGCGCCGGGTGGCCCGGGTGGCCCAGAACATGGTGCCGCTGATGGCGCTGATCTACCTGGTCATCGGCATCCTCATCGTCGGCCTGAACCTCGGTGAGCTGCCGCGTGTGATCGGCCAGATCGTCACCGAGGCGTTCAGTCCGCAGGCCGCGATCGGTGGCGGCATCGGTGCCGCGATCGTCAACGGCGTCCAGCGCGGGATGCTCTCGAACGAGGCGGGCATGGGCTCGGTGCCGAACGTGGCCGCCACCGCCTCTGTGAGCCACCCGGTCAAGCAGGGCCTGGTCCAGACCCTCGGGGTCTACTTCGACACGATCCTGATCTGCTCGATCACCGCGTTCATCGTGCTGGTGGCCTTCCCCGACGTCTCCGCCGGCGGCGAGGGACTGGTGATGGTGCAGGAGTCGATGACCGCCAACCTCGGCGGATGGGCCGCGATCCTGCTGGCGGCGATCATGTTCCTGCTCGCCTTCACCTCCGTGCTGGGGAACTTCTCCTACGGCGAGGCGAACATGCACTTCATCACCAGCAAGCGCGGCTGGCACATCGCCTTCGGCCTCGCCGTGGTCGCCCTCGTGTTCATCGGGTCGGTGATCTCGGTGGACCTGGCCTGGTCCATCGCCGGGGTCAGCATGGTCTTCATCGCGATCATCAACCTCATCGTGATCGCCCTGCTCGCCCCGACCGCCATGAAGCTGCTGCGCCACTACAACGAGCAGCTGGCACAGGGCCACGACCCGATCTTCCTCGCCTCGGACCTGCCCGAGATCAAGAACATCGAGGTCTGGGAAGGCGTGGACGTCAGCGACTACCAGGACAACAGGCGCAACGCCGGAGTCTGACCGGCGGGCCCGGCGACGACGGGAACGGCGCACGGCGGACGCCAGGAGACGGGTAGGACCCGTCACCTGGCGTCCGCTTCGTCCTGCGCGCGCCGTTAAGATGGGTTGGCCCGCCACGCGGGCACGGGCCTGTAGCTCAGTTGGTAGAGCATCGGACTTTTAATCCGCGGGTCGAGGGTTCGATCCCCTCCGGGCCCACCGCTGGTCAGAGCGAAGTTCGCCGTTCTGGCGCTCGCCCCGATTACGGCAATGACAGCAACGCTGACAGCAACGCGGCTGTGTGAACTGTGCTGGAGGGAGGGGTGATGGCAGCTGGCCGCTTACCACTCCGCGGCCGCGATTCAGACAGGTCGTTCAGCCTTCGTCCCCTGTGGTCACGTCCTAGCACCAAGGAGATTGACAGATGGGTCCAACCGACCGGCCAGGAGTGGTCTGCCTCTGTGGCTAACTCCGCTTCCAGAACCTCTGCGAGTCGGAGCGGCGGCGTCTCACCGCGCTCGGGAAGATCGCGCTCGCCCCCGAAGCGATCGATGAAGAACTGACGTCAGCACGACGTGAGGCCCTGGGCGAGCTGCATCTACGCCGTATCGACGTGTCGGACGAGGTTCGAGTGGTGAGCGAAGGTGGATACCTCGGATCGGCAACGCGGCGCGAGATCGCCTATGCGAGGGAGACGGGCAAGAGAGTCAGTTCGATGGACCCTGGCCTCGACCTCTGACGCCGTCAGGCACTGGTCCTTCGGCTCTCGTCTCCAGCTGGACTATTAAGAGTGGCGGGAGCGACCAGGTGCGAGGCATCCTGGTCGCATGAGCGGGTCAGAGCTTCTAGTCATCGGTGGAGCTTCCGGCGTCGGGAAGTCGTCCGCCGCGTTCGCTCTGCATGACCTTCTCGCCGCACAAGGTATTCAGCACGCTGTTGTGGAGGGTGACGCTCTGGACCTTGCATACCCCGCTCCGTGGAAAACAGGGCTCGCCTTCAAGAACCTCGCGGCGATCTGGGCTAACTAAAAAGCGCTAGGTCATCATCGACTGATCTTCACCAACACGGTGTCTGTCCTCGAGGTCGGTGCCATCACGAAGGCGATGGGTGATGATCCTCGCGTGACAGCCGTCCTGCTTCAGGCGACCCCTCGCACGCTCCACAATCGACTCCGGACGCGGGAACATGGCGACAGCCTCGACGCCCATGCGGCAAGGAGCAGGGACGCCGCCGTGCGGCTCGACGTGGACTCTGAGTCAGCTGTGCATCGCCTCGACACGAAGGGTCGCACTCCGCAAGACATAGCCCAGCAGATGAGCGCGCTTCTCGGCTGGACCGAATGACATAACACGTCGGCTTCGCAACGATCGTGAGCCCGGCCGTGAGCCACGCGGCCTGACACCCCAGCTGACCTGATCGTGCGGCAGTCCCGTCCATCCCCGTATCGGACCAATTATGCGCGGGCGATAGTCGGCGGTCGCGAGCGAGTAGGGCCGTCACGAAGAGCAAAAGAATGAGAACGGCAGTGATCGCGAGGTAGCCCGCTCGCGCTGAGTGCTCATCGACCAGCTGGCCGATAAGTGGAGCGGCCACGGCGGACCCGAGAGCACTGGCCGATCCGGTCCACGTGATGGCCTGGACGTAGAGCGAGGCGGGAGCGGCCTGTTGGAGCTTGACCGCTGCGGGGATCACGATCGGGGAGACACATGTCCCTGCAAGGGTCGTCAGCAGTACGAGTGACACGAGATCATGGGATTGGCTGAGTCCGAAGCAGAACAGAGTGAGTCCTGCCGTGCCGAGCAGCATTGCCGGCCCCGTTCCGATCCGGTGGGATGACGCGCCATAGACGAAGCCGGCGAGTAATCCTCCGACCCCCCGGCTGCGCCTATCAGGCCGGCATACGGGGCTACGCCGAGAGATAGCGCAGCTGCCGTTAGGCAGATCGTCGTTCCGCCGAAATAGAGGGACTCCCGGAGGAGCCTCTGACACTGGCCCAGCTCACCGGCGACGACAGGGTCCTGACGACTGCGATCGCCACCGCGCTGCGCGACGAGGTCACGCTCGACGACAGCACCTGCCGCTGGGAATCAGATTCCTGTCCAAGCACGGACACCCCGCCCAGGGCGCCGGGACTTGCTGGGTTTACTTGATTCGGTACGTCGATCGCGGTCTCGAAGGACCGGCGGTCAAGACGCACCAGGCGGAGATCCGCAAAGAAGACGCCGACCTGACCGCCGTACAGACCTACCGCAGGATCAAGAGCCGCTGAGGTCTCCGCGGCGGGGCCTGGCAGAGGGTTCCTCGCTCGGCTGTGCGCGGTCGGGTGGGAGGTCGGCTCCCCCGGCCCTCTGGAAGCCCGGCCACCGCGCCTGTCGCGCGGCGAACCGTCACACCCTCCTGCAAGACACGACTCGTGACCGCCGGCAACGGCGCCGAACACGCCCGCGCAGCTACACGACTAGAAACTGTGAACAGTGATACCCTTCACACGCAAAGGAGCACTAACCGGGCTGCTAGCCGCCAACCAAGGCAGGCACAGCCCCAAAGGAGACAGTATCTCTAAAAGCAATGCGCCCGCCGCAACGCGAACTCTCCGAGTCGCAGTCACTGGTCAAGCAGGCGTGGGAAAAGACTACATCGCCACTCGCTTGTCCGCCCGAACAGGAATACCCCATCTGAACTGGGGAACTCTCCTAGGCGAGTATCTAGACCTAGACCGCGACACAATGATGTCTGTTACACCTTCCGAAGCTCTATATGCCGCCCAACAAGCAACAGCAACCCGACTGAGCACGATCAGTCCCTTGATCATCACGTGCCATACAGTGCGCCCGATCAACGGCCAACTGGCCTATCAGCTTGAAGTCGAAAGAACGTTGGCCGCCGACCTCTATGTCCATATCGTGGCGGACGCATCCATTCTCCGCGACAGACTCCACAAACGCGCGAAACTAGAGTCCCGTAATGTCGCCGTTCCGAGTCTTACAGACGCACAGAACGCCACTAACATCATTAGGCACCAGCTGAAACAGCTAACCAATGCGCTCGGCACACCGCATTGCGAAATTCCGAATAATACTCACGGAGGACGCGACGCACTGGATGCAGTGAGCGCTCAACTAAACCGATTCCAAACCGGAGGCGACAATGCATAGTCTACCTACGATAGAGGTTACGATATCCGCTGCTGGACGTAATACTCGAATGCAACCCTATTTACGTAGCGCGGGCCTCGGCGAATCGCTCCCAAAGGGACTACTGCCAATCGGCACGAACTCCCCCCGCGGAGACACTCTGCTTGGACGCATATGCAGAACGGCGCTACAGATGAGGATGCGTACAGTCCTGTACGCAAACCCAGACACAGTCAAGCCTATTTCTCTCCACCCAAGCATACCATCCGCCGTAACCGTCGCAGTGAATCGCAACATCTATGGCCCATTGGGACCAGCATTTCAGAGTCTCAGTCGTGGATGCGACACTGCAATAATGCTCGCTGGGGATTTTTGGGCCGATTTTGACTTAACCGCAATGCACAAGTGGCACATAGGGCACAATCGCCCTGTGAGCATACTCGTCGCGCCAACAGCAGCGACTAACGGAGCTGCCATATTCCGGCTAGGACACAACGACGAGCTTCTCTCGTGGGAACGAACCGCAAGCACTGACAGCGACGACTACATCAATATCGGCGTCTACATAATCGATCGCACACCTGAGGTAATGGCTTACATTGCAAACTCCACCAGTCACAAGGAGGACACATTCAATGACTACGTGGTAGCACATTCGCTCGCGTACGCCTACATGCCGCAAGGGCGAGCCTATAACGTAAACGATGAAGCCGCCCTTGTGGCGATGGCTGCAGACCCGCGGATCGGAGGCGACGATGCACTTGCGCTTTGAATCCCATGCCACGAGCGTGGACAACGAAGCTGGGATTATGTCGGGATGGACGGATCCCCCCCTGTCAGACGAAGGCGTTCAGCAAGCTATAGCTCTTGGAGAGCGACTAAAAACCCGCAACATACAGCACATATACACATCAGACTTGCGTCGAGCGTACCTAACGGCAGAGATCGCGGCGAATTACATCGGGTGCAGAGTGATCCGAGATTGGAGGCTTCGCGAATGCGACTACGGTCTCATGTCCGGGCAGCAGCGACACGGGAGCACTATTGCGACAGAAGCAAACATCCTCACGCCATTCGAGGGGGGTGAGAGTGTCAGCCAAGCTGTCACACGAGTTACGCAGGCACTCACAGAAATACGCGAACAGAAAAGTGCCCGAGGCATTTGCATAGTCGGCCACCGAGCGACACAGTATGCCATTGAACGAGCGGCCACGCCTGCTCGTCCCCTCTCCGAACTAATTAACCTCGACTGGCATTGGAAGCCAGGATGGGAGTACGCTCTATGACTATCCTCCCGGCCACAAAAGAAACCGAAGCGGTAAAAGACCATTCGGCCAGAACGCCACGCGTGCTGATCAACTCCAGGACTACAGCTTCCCTTCTAGGCGCCGAGTTCCTCAGCCGGCTCTACGAACGGCAGAATCCTGCTATCAACCCGTACCGGCTGGACACAGTTGAGGTATCCTACTCCTCTGGGAAAGTTACTGCCACCTGCGACAGGTGGGAGTGGGAGCGTGTCACTTCCGGACTTGCACGAATCTTCAATTCGAACCTCCAAGAACGGCTTGGCCGTCTAAACAAGTCACTAGATCGGCCCAGAATCGATACAGAACGTCTGCTAGCTCACGCGCAGGACGTCTGCCTAGCCGATCTAAACGAGTGGGCTCTGTACGATCTTCTTACCGATTTGTTCTGGATTCCGCTTGGAGACATCTACGAAGTCAACCTTGTTCAGGTAGAGGTCGCGCTATCCCGCCTCCTTAAGTACCGGATAAGCAATGACATTGGCGAGTCGAACCTTCTCACGCTGGATCAGCTTGCCAGCGGACTTGTCGCCGATTCAACGCCAACCGCGTTAATGACAGAAGACCGCAAGTTTACCGAGTTCGCTCGCGCGAACAGTGGCCTTCGAGGACCGCAACTCCGTGAAGCGCTACTCCCTTGGCTACAGAAATATGGAAAGCTTGCCTCTGCCTACGGCCGATCCACTCCCTCGATAGCAGAGTTCGAAGCGCGCTTCCGCCGGGCTTCAAGATCTGCGCCGCCCGTACGCAAAAACTCCTCTAAGACTCCCTCTCTTCCCGAACTTACTCTGGGCTTGCGCGACGAAACACGAGAGCTAGCTAACGCGCTACGCACGCTAGGCGCGCGTCGGGATGCCAACAAGGTACTCATGGGGAGAGCTTCTACCTTTAGGGAGACTGTCGCCCTTGAGCTGGCGGCCCGAGTGCACCTGCCGCCCTCTGTCAGAGCGAATCTGCTACTAGACGACTATTACGAGCTCACCAGTGGGTGGGCAGCTCGACCAGCCGAGCTGGCCGCGCGAGACCATGGTTTTATATTCTCGCGGACGAGGATCACCGCGACAGGGAGGCCTTCGTCAAGTACAGCAAACCGACACACGACGCGCCGCCTCCACGGCATTCCCGCTTCATCAGGCGACGTCACCGGACTGGTCTATCATGTCGAGGCCAATAGTAGACTTACTGACGAGCTACCAGATAATGCCATCATTGTCACAGCAGGCACCGATTTTGATATCGGGCTACTGCTCACGAACTGTATTGGCATCATAACCGCAGAAGTTGGGCTTCTGAGCCACGGAGCAGTGGTTGCGCGTGAGCGAGGCATCCCGTGCCTTCTCGGCGTCGCTGACCTAACAGATCTACGACACGGGGAAACCATCCGGCTCAATGCCAACGAAGGCGTCGTCGAACGCCTCGATGCGGCGCGACCAACAGGGTACCCGGCCGTCGTCCCTCTGGATGACCCAATCTTGCTTGAAGATCTGTACACAACATCTAGCCCCGACATTGGTGGGAAGGCTAGAGGGCTGCGTCTCGCGGACTCCCTACATCTGCCAACGCCACCACAGCTGTGGGTTGTGCCATCTAGGACTTGCCGTCGTCTACAAAACGAGTCGAACGAGTTGGAAAAGTTGGTTGAAGAGGTTGTGAGGCTCGCGAAAGGTGAACCCATCGTTGTGCGCTCCAGCGCCGAGCTGGAGGACTCTTGCGAGGCCACAGGAGCAGGCATATACGACTCGGTCGTCGGAGTGAGCCCAACGTCTACCGCAGTACGGAACGCGCTTCAGCATGTTATAAACAGCTCAAGAGCCGATCGCGCACGCTCGTATTACGGAGACGCAGACCGACGAGCAATCGAAAAGGTGGCAATTATTGTGGGCCCGTACTTGGCAGGTTGGATGCACGGGCACGCGTACTCGGACGGAAGGCCAGACTCTCCAGTGTACATTGATGCGGAAGGCCTGCATCAGCAACGGTCCTTCAGTATCGACCGTTCCACTCCCGAACCTGCAACGCACCAGAGTCTCGATGCGCGAGAGCAAGCATTCAATACGGTCACTCACTATGCGCGTCTGGGCGCTACCCACTTCGAAGCGCCAGCGGGTATCGAATGGGTAGTCTCTGCGGACAACAAAGTTACGGTTTTGCAACTGCGCCCAATGGAAAGCGCCCAGGTGAACGCAGATGACTGATCAATCCGCCGTAGCTATTCTCATCGTCGTTCGCAATGAGGCCGACAAGCTCCGCCATACGCTAACCGTGCTGCGTGCCTTCTGTCGCGAATTAGTTGTTGTAGACACTGGTTCCGACGACGATAGTGTAGAAGTCGCGAACGCGAGTGGTGCCTCAGTGTATTCGGCACCAGAGTCAGTCTGGGGGAAGTATGCGTCTATGCGTAACTGGGCTCTCACAAAGATTCAGTCACCGTACGTTCTCTGTCTAGACGCTGATGAAATGATCTCCGCCGAGGGGTTAAGTGCTGTCGCTCAGACTCTTACTTCCTACCGCGTCGCGCGAGTGTCTGTCCGCAACTGGATCGGCAACGGACAGCTATCAACGCTAAACGCCGTTCGCGCGTTCCGTACGGACCAAGGCATACAGTTCAAGCGAGAGATCCATGAATCCGTCAAGGATTCGCTACCTAAGCGAGAGACGATTCCAGTTGTTCCCACCGTTGTAAACCATTATGTTCTGTGGGGTGCATCGGTTGAACGGGATGCCAACTACATTTCTCCACTCCAAGCCCAAGCGGCCGTGAACCCACGAGACGTAACGTCTAGATGGCAGCTAGAAGTGGCGCGGTTTACGTATGATGACAAAGAGCTCGCGATCGCGCAAATGAGAGATCTGTGCAACCAGTTTCCGGATTCGCCTCACGCCGTATATTATCTTGCCTACATGCTTCTTTCCATGGAGGATTACGCAGGGGCCCATGAAGCGTTTACCGGTACTCTTCGGGTTGCCGATAGGGTTCCTTGGGAGGCGCATTTTCGCGCGCGCGCATGGAGCGGCATTGCGAGAACGGTGGCGGGCTTCGGAGAGTGGGAGCGAGCCCTTGTAGCTTCAACTAATAGTGCCGCGGAAGCGCCTCATGACGAGTACCCATTGTTGAACCGAGCGAAATGTCTAAAGGAGCTGGGTGATGCCGATTCGGCGGTTAGGTGTGAACGTCTAGCGCTCCAACGTAATAGCACCATCGCAGATCCGTTCGTGATGCTGGAAACAACCTTTAGGTCAATCTATAGCTTGCACGCAACATTAATCGAGCCACTTTCCGCGTGGCGCGGAGCAAATGAGCTCCAGAGAAACTCCGTACACCACCCGCTACTTTGATCACTTTAGCGTTCGATTGCTACCCCAGCTGATAGTGATTGTCGCGGGCGTCTCCCTGCTCTCCAATGCAGCACACTGTCTTTCCAGTTTCCTCTCTGGGCAGATTAGGTTGCGGCACCAGCAGTCTCGGTCGTGCCCCGCAGGTAGAAGTGCTACGCCGGGCCTTTGGGCAAGTCGACGCGTGAGGAAGGCAGCTGATGAACGCTAACGGACGGATACATCTCGGAGCAGTTTTTGTAACGTATGCAGTTGCGAGCGGTCTGGCTAACACAGGCACTTGGATGATGAGAGTCGTGCAGGATTTGATTGCGCTCTCTTTACCGGGAAATTCGGCGTTAATCCTGACTGTTGTAACAGCAGGACAGTTTCTCCCAACGCTCCTGTTCAGCACGTTCGCTGGAGCGTTGGCGGACCGTCGTAGCCGTGCCAGCATTGTACTGGTTGCGAAATGCTGGATGATGACATGGGTTTTGGTGACGGCCGCGCTTTGGTGCGGGGGCCTGTTATCTCTTCCAACTCTTTTAGTTTGCACCATTGCTATAGGTGTCGGTGCGGCCTTCGATGGACCCAGTGCTCAATTGTTGATGGGCGACCTCGTTCATCAACAGTTACTTCCAAGGGCCGTTAGCGTCGGCTCGAGCATTTACAACTTGGCTCGACTTACTGGCCCTGCTCTTGCGGGCGTTACGGTAAGTTCATTCGGGTATTCGACTGCGCTAGCAGTAATCGCTGTGCTTCACACTCCGCTTATATTCGTCTTGGCGCGCATACGGAACTACTCTGTGATTGACGGTGCCAGCGACAGTCATTCGAGGAAGACGGTGGAACGAAATCTGTCAGTGGTGCAAAGCAATGTCCGTCTTGTCATCCTCGCTATGGCGTTCATGGGTTCGTTTGCCATGAATATGCACATGATGGTCGTAGGCGTGGGCCAGCTGCGTTACTCGCTAACGCCAGAGTATATGGGTGTAGTCCTGTCGCTCGTCGGCTTTGGAGGAGTATTGGGAACCGCAGTATTCGGCGCACGTAATAGGACTCCTTCGTTACGATCTGTATTTGGGGGCTTTATGGCTGTCTGCTGCCTACAGCTGGTCGCGCCATGGACGCCGGTTCTTGTGTTCGCGGTTTCGTGCTTCATTCTAGGCGGACTCGTGCAGGTAGGTTCCGCGAGAGCGAACGTTTTTGTGCAGCTCAATGCGGATCCTTCGCGAAAAGGTGCCGCCATGGGTTGGTACGCCCTCGCTGTGGCGGGGGGCACTCCGGTTGGTGTGCTAATCATCGGAGCCTTGGCGGCGACATTCGGTGATGGCTTCTTAATGGCTGCTGGTGGAGGTATTGCTCTTGTCGCAATTGTTGCCTTGGCCGCATTTGCGGGCTTGCGGAATAGGAACGAGCAGAATTGGATGTCTGATAAAACAGATTGCGCGAAAGGCTCACTGTGATTGGCCGGAGGGATGTGCTGAAAGCATCTAGCGTTGCCTTTGGTGGGGCTCTTTTAGGTGCGGGGTGCAGTTCTGTGGGCGCTCTGACGGACATCCGGGTCGGCTACCAAAGCATGACCTTGAACACAGCGAATGCCGGTGCGCTTCTCAGAGAGTGGGGACTATTCGAAGAGCGACTTCGCGTTCACTATGGAGACAATCCGGAGCGGCCGAGGGTAGTATGGCGAGATTACGATGCAGGCGCGTCAATAACGGCGATGATGGCGGCTGAGAAGCTGGATCTGGGCTCGATGGGTGATCTTCCTATTCTAGTCAATGCACACCGCACTTCCGACTCCCCGCACTCCGCGAGCGCTTTGATTGCAGCGACAAGCTATAACGGCATGGGAGCGTTGAACGGGATCGTCGTTCCTTCATCAAGCTCAGTTGACCTGTTACCCGGCCTCTCCGGAAGGGTCGTTTCTACGAGCGAGGGCTCTGCGGGGCACGCCCTACTGGTGGCTGCCGCATTGATGGAGGATCTCGATCTATCAAGGGTCCGAGTGCAGAATCAATCGCCAAGCATCGGTGCATCCAGAATGCGTTCGGAGACAGTGGATGGGCTTTCGCAGTTTGGCCCATGGCCGGGGGTGCTTGTCCATGAGGGTAGCGGTCGGTTGATCTTTGACGGCGGTGCGGTGAAGGAGCCTACATTTCACGGTGTCGTGGCCAGAAAAGAATGGTTGTCGAATAATGAGACAGTGGCCATTGCGTTTATCGAGGCCATGATTCTCGCCACCGAGCGTATTCGAGAAGACCCGCTGGGCGCGGCACGTGTGTTGTCAAGATTGACAGGTTTTGAGCTGGAGGTGGTGTACCTCTATGTAGGCAATATTGGGTTAGCTACCTTCAACCCCGCACTGGGCCATGAGCTTGTACAGTCTCTCAAAGATAAGAAGGAGTTCCTTTCGGAGCACATGCTTGAGCTCGAAGTGAACCTCGCCGAGGTAGTCGATCAAGACTGGGTGCCCCGTGCAGTAGAGAGTCTACTGCTCACTGAGAGGGTTTTGCCTGCGTATCTGGAGCGCAAACCTTGGGAGCCCAATGGACTGTCAGCGGAGAAAGCTGTTTGTGAGTGTTGGTTCAAAGGTGAAAATGCTCCACGCGGGTTCACATCCCCTCGAGAGCTTCTGAGTGCAGTTTCATTGGCAGGTGGCTCGAGTGCCGTGCGTGCGACATATGTTCCAGACGGTGTTACGGGGACGATCTGGTTCGGCGAGCGAAGCTTCTGGGCACTCATTCCTGGCAAGGGGGGCAAAGTTGACAGTATTTCATGCGCTACGAATCAAAGTTGGCGGGAATTGGAGCGCACCCGAGGGAATTGTGAGCAGTTGACCTTCGATCAAGCGGTCTTCAGGAGTGATGAGTTGTGATGAACGTAGACAACCGGCGCCTTAACATGGCTATTAGTTTGGCTGCGGTGGCTATGTGCATTGTTGGGTGGCATTTGCTCTCAAGTCATGAGGTGCGCTTGTTGCTTGCCTTCGATCGACTGCCGACGCCGGCGGAAGTGGGAACCGTTCTTCTGGGCTGGGTAACTAGCCGTACGTTCTGGAGTGATGTCGGTCAGAGTGTGACTAGGATTGGTTGGGGATTCGGCGTGGCGTCCGTTCTGGGGACGGCTGCGGGTATTGCGGCTGCAAAGTATAGTGTTGTGGATGCGATCTTGTCGCCGATTATTGGGATAGTGCGACCAGTGCCTGCTATTACCATGGTGCCGATGGCGATTCTTTTATTGCCTGCAACTGAGCTAGCCATTATTAGTATCACCGGAGCCGTTGCGTTCGGCCCGATGTATGTAAGTACCAGGGCAGCATCGTGCAGAATTCCAGAAGCATGGACTGATAGTGTAGTGGTAATGGGGGCTGGGAGACTAAGGGCTATTTGGTATGTGTTGATCCCGGCTATTGTCCCCAGTATCTTTGGAGCAATGTCCGTTGCTATTGGCGTTTCGTGGGTGTGCGTTGTGTCTGCGGAAATGGTTTCAGGTGAGTCTGGCTTGGGGTATAGAACTTGGAGGGCATTTACTGTAGTTGATTACCCGGCAGTTGTGGCTGGGATGGTCGCGATCGGCGTAGTGGGATTCATTTCAGCTTCCGTATGGGATGGCCTATCGGGTGTATTGGGGTCTTGGGAGGAAAAGCGCAGTGGGTGACGATGGATGCCGTGTGGTAGTATCAAGAGTGACACTGTCATTTGGTGATAGTG